>JAPOQA010000046.1 GCA_026710945.1 Chloroflexota bacterium | reverse complement strand
TTGTCCCCCGCTCTTGAGTAGGATGCAATTGACACGGCGGCACGCGGTCGGAGTCACCTCATTACGGCCAACAATCGGATTGCCTATGGCTCAGGAGTGCGCAGGTTACAAACCTACGCTACCGCCAGATAGGCAGACGTAGCGCGGGGGCTTGTCCCCCGCTCTTGAGAAGGATGCAAGGGTCTCGGCGGCACGCGGTCGGATTCACCTCATTACGGCCAACAATCGGATTGCCTATGGCTCAGGAGTGCGCAGGTTATAAACTTGCGCTACCGCCAGATAGGTGGACGTAGCGCGGGGGCTTGTCCCCCGCTCTTGAGATGAGTGCAAAGGTCTCGGCGGCACGCAGTCGGATTCACCTCACCGTGGGAATAGGAGCCGGAGGCATGGCTTCCTTTCCAGGACACTGGAATGCGGGTAAGAGACTCCCCACCTTTCTTGCTCGGAACCTCTTGCGCTCAATTCATCGTCTGCGCTTCTGAATCTCGGCACGCTCAGCCGGCGTCAGGTTGACGATGAAAAGAACGCCTGTGACCAGGGCGGGGAAAGCGGCGAAGCACCAAATGATCATGTCCGCGAGGCTCTGCATGCGCACGACGAGCAGCGAGGAGAGCAAGAACCCGGCAATCAGCCAATACACGCCGCCCGCCAGTGGATGACGGCGGGTTGCGATGCCGCCGACAATGCCAATGCCGACCGGTACGAGGTGTACGGCCAGGCTGTCCTGCTGCAGGTCGGGAATGCCTATCCACGGCCCCACCCCCACAATGCCCCAACCAAAGGTCCAGAGCAGCATCAGCGCCCAAGCGAGGCGGCGGTACTGATGTATGTGCGGCGAAGGCTCTTCAACTGTTTTCTTATCGCCCTTGGGCATAGCTGCCGGTCCCTTTCAAGTTCGCTGCCACATGGTGCAAAGACTCCCTCTCTTTGGGGATGTATAGACCGGGTACATGGGTTACACATGTTCGGGCACATAGGTAACACCAGAGAACGATGGGGTATTCGTAGTATGCGATGTCCTTGCCTTGAAAGTTAGATCCACTCAATATCCTTATGCACAGTTTGTTTCTCTGGCACAAGCTGACAGGCTGAAGGTAAGTGGACTGTGTCGCCAGTCTCGTTTCAATCCCAGACCAACCCAAAGTTCTCGTAGGTGTCAATCAGTAAAATGTGTAACCCATGTCTCCGAACAACTGTTACCTATGTCCCCGGTCTGTACAGGGGAGAGGGCCGGGGTGAGGGGAATTCTGCGCCAATCCGGACCAATTCAAACAGTTCGCAAGAGCATCACAACACTCTTACCCAATGGTAATGCGAGTCCATCCAGTCTCCACGCTCACCTGCCGAGCTACGCCACCTCACTCAACCGGCGCTAGTGACATGCGCGCCGTACTGCCGCCATCCACGTAGATTACCTGGCCGGTGACGAAATCGGCCCCGTCAGAGGCCAAGAAGGCTGCTACTTTCGCAATATCTGCGGGTCGCCCCACGCGTCCCCACGGCACTTGGCTGGCGCCTTTTTCGGTCGTATATGCCGGATTGTCGAAGTAGCGCGGCACTTCGATGAGACCCGGACCAATTGTATTGACTCTGACATGCTGCGGCGCGAGCTCGATAGCCAGCGTGCGGGTCAGAGCGTTGACCGCGCCTTTCGTGCCGGCGTACGCCACGTGGGACGGATAGCCTGCATAGCCATGCACGGAGGAGATATTCACGATACTGCCGCCGCCGCGCGCCAGCATGTGGGGCAGCGCCTGTTGGGCGCAGAAGAAGTAGCCGCGCACGTTCAGGTCGAACATCAGGTCATAGTGCGCCTCGGTGGTCTCCTGAAACGGACGCTCCACCGTAACACCGGCGTTGTTGACCAAGACGTCCAAACCGCCTAGTCCCGCCGCGGCTTCGTCCACGGCGCGGCGGCACTCTGCCACGTTCGTCAGGTCGGCCTCAATCGGAACTGCCGCGCCGCCGCTTTCCTTGATAGCCGCCACGGTCTCCTGCCCGCCGGCCACACTATCGGCATAGTAGTGCACGGCCACCGCCGCCCCCTGGCGGGCCAGCTCCAACGCGATGCCCTGACCAATCCCAATGCCCGCGCCGGTAACTAACGCCCGCCGCCCCTCAAGTGCGCTCATTCCAATCTCCTTTGTCCGATTACTGGCCGCGCTCGCACTCTCTCGCGAGTTAATGCAATGGTCTCACTGCCAACGCCGGTTGATTCCCTGCGTTGGAACGAACAGAGAGACGATACCCGAAGTTGCGCTGCACGCTACCATCATACCCGCCTGCGCAATGAATGTGGCCGCAACCCGATCTCAGTACCTACCGCGAGCCCGCATGACCGGGAGGAGTTGCGAGTTGCGCGATGAGGGGACGGATGTCGTTGCTCTCCTCCAGGCGTTCAATGCCGGTGAAGACGGCTTCTGCTTGTCTGACGTCCAGTGGATGGTGGGCGTACCCGGCGCACGCGAGGAACTTTCCTCGGCGCTCCGACCGCGTCAACGGGAGGCTGGGCTCGCCCTTGACATCGGCATGGCTGATTGCTGCCCGGCGTCCGTCCTTGAGTGTCACCGTGAGACGCTCCAACGTGGCGGGTCCAGCGTCGGGCAAGCGGTGCACCTTAATCGTCTGTGCCAGCCTGTGTACGTCTGTGGCTGCGCGCCCCGCCTCCGGCGCGAAGTCCGCAAGTCCGGGCGCACCGTGCACCAGCGCAAAAGCCACCGTCCACTGCGCGCTGAACTGCGCGTCTACCTGCGGGTTCTGCCGTATTTGGAAGGGCTGACCGATCAGAGCGTGCCCGCGCGGATGCAGCCACACGTCCACGGCGGCAATGTCTGTTGCGTCAGACGGTTGTAGCTGATCCTTGGCCTCCAGGGCCATGTCTATCGGCCGGTGCGCCGCGCGGCAGCAGGGATACGGCTTCAGGGCAATGTCTTCTACGGCGAAGTGTGCGCCGAGACCTGCCGTGAGAACGGATGCGTCACCGTAGCCGCCGCCAAAGAGGGCAAAGAGTCCGTATGCGCCCGTCGCGAGCGCATGGGGGCCGGTGACGCCGATTTCGGCCAGCACCGCCGCATGCACCCCCGCCCGTGCACTGAATGCCGGTGTCAGGCGCTTGGCGACATTTCCTTCCAAGAGCCCCTGGCGGTTTCCTTGCGCTTGCGCGTAAGCCAGCCCGATGGCGTTCGCCATACCCTCGGTTGGCAAGCCGAGCAATTTGCCACTCACCGCCGCCGCGCCCAGCCCGCCAAAGACTGCCGTCGGCAGCCAACCCACGTGCATGTGGGGCAGAACGGAGAGACCCAGGCGAATCTGAAATTCCGCCGCAGCGGCGAGAGCGGTGATGAGGTCCCGCCCCGCGATCGGTGTGCCCAGACTCTCGGCAGCGGCCAGCGCCGCAGGCAGGAGCGTCACGAAAACGTGTTGATTGGAGGCGCGATGCGAATCGTCGAAGTCGTGGGCGTGGACCATGGCCGCATTGAGCCATGCCGCCGTGGGCGCCGGCAGGCGATGCCCATAGACAAGCACCGTCGCTTCCGGCGCGCCGCCCCAGCGGGCTTGCCGCGCCACGATCTCCGGGGTCAAAGGCGCTGCCGACCCGGCAAGGGCGCACGCCAGCGCATCGGCAATCTGCACTTTGACGGCTGCGACCGCGTTCGGCGTCAGGTCTTCATAGCGCAGATCAGCGACGAAGGATACGAGCGCTTCAAGAGGTTCCATCTGTGTAGACCTACTTGGAGTCAGCCGCGCCGCTAGGTCCGGCAAAGTAAGAGGTTCCCTCTCTCCGAGGAAAACCTTGCGTGACTTCGGCTGGAGGTGCAGGTGTTACTCCCTCTCCTCGGGGAGAACATGACATAAATTCAACCGTAGGCGCGGGAATTACTCCCTCTCCTCGGGGAGAGGGCCGGGGTGAGGGGAAAATCCACACGGTAAAAACCCGCTTGACGGATGCTTGTAAATGATTCGCAAAGGTCTCCACCAGGCAGTGTCCACCAGCAATTGCCGGTACCCAGCGTTAGGTCTGCAGCCCTAGCAGGCGCTGCGCGTTCTGCCAGCGGATTTGTTCCAGGACCTCCACCGCAACGTCGAGGACCTCCAGCTTATAGAGCGGCACCTCCGCCGATGTGAGCGGCATGCCGCTGCCAAAGACCAACCGCTCCGGGCCGATGCTTGTGAGGAGCGTGGGCAATTCCTCTTTCACGAACACCGGAAGGCGCGCAATATCCAGCCCGTACGCGGCCTGCACCGCGCCGCGCTGACCCAGGGGAGTATCCGTAAAGCCCAAGCCGTAGTGAAAGACGAAGCGCCCATTCGGATGCGCTTCAGCCAGCGCTGCCATTTCCGCCACCGGCACGATGCCGGGTTGCGCCAGCAGCCACGACCGCTCGCGATCATCCTCCACCCAGTGGGGAACGGAGATCACAAGGTCGCTGGCAATGGCCGCCTCAACCAGTTCACGGCAAGACTGGTCGCGCAAGGTGTAGCGGTGATAGGGCGGGTAGAGCCGCACGCCCCGGCATCCGAATTCCTCCCGGCAGACCGCCAGGTCGTGTTCCCAGTCGGCGTACGTGGGGTTGATGACGGCAAACGGCACCAGGCGGTCTCGATGCTTGCTCACCTCGGCGTGGAGTTCCTCGTTGGCCGCGTGGGAATTACGGTAGAGGATGGCGCTGGCAGACGAGACCCACGCCTGGTCGATGCCGTGCCGGTCCATGGCGCGCAACAAGCCGCTCGCATCGCGCCACGGCAAGGCGCGAAAGCCCCAATGGCCGATGTACGTGTGGGTGTCTATGAGCAACGGTACGCTCGCTCACGTTGTGTTTCGTGCACCGAAAGGCTCCTCAGGCTGGCATGAGGTCCGTTAGGGAAGCGCTGGGCCGAGCCGGCAAGGATGCCTTGGTCGCCTGCTTTACGCTCTCCCAGGGCATGTGAGGTACGTTAGTGAGAGTATACACTGCATGCGTCCCGCTGTAATTGGCGAATGAACGTGTCGTACGAAAGCGCCATTGCGGGAGCTCACGGGACGAGCGGCGATGCTGTGGCGGGGTTGCGTGTAGCTCTTGATCCCCGGCTGCAAATACGAGAAACGATGACAAGAGCACAGAGGGTACTGCGGCATGTTTAGCCGCAGGTGAGGCAATGCTTGGTGACCCGCCAGGGACTCGAACCCCGAACCCACTGATTAAGAGTCAGTTGCTCTGCCATTGAGCTAGCGGGCCGTGCGTGCGTTGTGGGCTTGCCTGCATTGTAGCACCGGCTCGCGGCGACGGACAAGACGCCCCGGACGCAAATCAGAGCGTCTGCAATTCCGTTGGTTGTAGCTCTTGCAGCCTTCCGTCATTACCACAGCGCAGGAATCCACACGTGCGCAGGTTGCAGACCAACGCTCCCGACCTGTCATTCCTGTAAGGGTCAGGTAATTCGTTGACAGAATTCGCTTTCCAGTAGAAAGCGCTACAAGGCCTTGTCATCCCGAGCGTGGCGTCGAACACTGTTCGCGGAATCTAGGGTCCCTGCCCAACACACTTTCACGGCCTCAGCACTCTAGATTCCGCGCTAAGAGCGACACTCCGCTACGCTCCGTTCGGTATGACATGTATGTAGGCGAGCACAGAGTACTGCTCCCAAGTTTCTTCTACCAAATCTGTCAACGAATTTCCTGACACTTACAACTCCCACGCAGGCTGCCGTAATCCGTCATTCCCGCGAACGCGGGAATCCACCTTCTCCGCGCCGTGTGCACTCATGCCCAAGCGAGAAGAGCCTTGCGTAGCTCTGCAAACCCAGCGGAATTCAACCTGAGCGGCGCCGGTTTCCCCTCACCCCGACCCTCTCCCCCGGGAGAGGGGGTAATTCCCGCGCGTACGACGAGGGCTAGGCAAAGCACTCTCCCCGGTGAGAGGGAGCAATTCCCACTCGTACGATGAGGGCTAGGCAAAGCTCTCTCCCCAGGGAGAGGGAGCAATTCCCGCGCGTACGATGAGGGCTAGGCAAAGCTCTCTCCCCAGGGAGAGGGAGCAATTCCCACTCGTACGATGAGGGCTAGGCAAAGCTCTCCAAGCGGGGGGCCAAGCCCCCGCGCGACGTGCTTGGCTTCCCGTCGCTTTGGCGCGATCCGTGTGATTGCACTCAGAGGGTAGATGTTCACGCAAGCTCACGCTCGAAGTGCGACTCGGTGCGCTCGGCGCGCTGCCAGGCGAAGGCCTGAGGCACGCGGTCGCGGGCGCCGGGCGTGAGCGACGGTAGCGCATCTTCGGTAAAGTAGCCTACGTCCAGGGCTTCGCTCGTCGGGTGCGGCGTACCGGAAACGAACGAGCACATGAACCCAACCATATACGTCTGAAACGGCGCGCGGCCGCCGTAGGCGCGGTTGTCGTAAATACCGATAAGCTGCTCGGCGCGCACGCGCACGCCGGTCTCCTCCCAGATTTCCCGTTCCGCCGCCTGTGCCGCGGTCTCGCCGACCTCCACCATGCCGCCCGGCATGGCCCAGAGGCGGTTGTCTGACCGTTGTATGAGCAGCACGCGGCCCTGCGGATCGAAGACCGCGCCAAACGCCGCTACTTTCGGCGACTGCACGTCAATGTCGCCGTTGTATATCTTCAGAATCTCGTCTACCGAGCGCGTATCAGCGAGCGCAATGAGCCGCGCGGCCAACTCCAATACGCGCTCGTAGCGGGCAATGTCGTACTCGTCATCCTCCCGCCGCGCATAGAAGAGCCCCGTCTGCCCAATCGCCCGCAACTGATCGGCAATGTCCTGCATTTCTTCGCGAGTTTTGTTCTGCTCTGCATTGGCCATGTGCTTACCCCAACATGACCTTCTTAAATTCCTCTAGCGAAAACGCCGGATCGGCGAGAGCGTCGAGGAGTCTTGCCTCGTCCTGGCGGACTTCCTCGGCTTTGGCGGCGACCTCGGGCGCGATTTCGGCGGGAATCTGGACGACGCCGTTGCAGTCGGCATGCAGCAGGTCGCCAGTCTCGACGGAGAGGCCCGCAACGGTCACCGGCGTGGCAAAAGATTCTACCGTGACTTGCCCGTGAGAGACGATTGCGCTGGACGCGAAATACTGCAGGCCGAGCTCCCGCACCTCATTGAGGTCGCGCACGGTACCGTCGGTGATGACGCCCACGAAGTCGAGGCGCGTGAGCAGCGTGCACATAATCTCGCCAAAGAGCGCCGCCGGCACCTCCGGCGTGGCGTCGTGGGCCACCAAGATGCGCGGGGCAGGCACGGCCGCCGCGTGTTCCAGCGCCCTGACCCACTCCTGGCGCATGGGCGGGTCGCCCGGTTCGCGGTTCTTGAAGGTGACAGTGAAGGCATAACCCACGATCTCGCCGAGATCAGGGTAGATGCAGCGAATGGATCCATCCATGTACCCGGCGCGGCGGTCGCGCACGTCGAATTCTTCGATGGCGTTGGCAATGGTAGGACTGTCTATCGCCCGCAGGGCAGCAAGCTGCGCGGGTGTGAGGTGTGCGAAGGTGGACACTGGGAGGCTCCTTAATCGATTGAATAGTTCTTGCTCATGTGCACGGCGGAGGCGCGCGCTCCTCGCCACACGTACTGGAGTCCGCTGCTTTTGCGACCGTCGGAAGGAGATGGCGGTTGTATTGGTGAGGGGTTCTCTTTATACAATGGCCCTTTACGCTGTGCAGTGTCAAGACGTATCAGGGCAGATTCGGTGTGCATGTGGATAGCTTTCAGGAGATTCACCCTCACCCCCGTATCGAGTACGGGGCAGGCTCTAGCCCTCTCCCGTCGAGGGAGAGGGAACGCTCTCGTTTCCCCGTAGGTTTCGCAAAGGTCTCCCCGGGGAGAGGGGGTAGCACAATTTCCTCAAGATCTAGATACGCCATGGTTTCGCTGGGAGAGGGGACTTCCTCGTATTGGCAAAGGTTACGCAAGGTTCTCATGAGGTAGAGGAAACGAAATTGCGCCCAAGAGAGATTTCGCATTCGTCTCCTTGAGGAAGCAAGGCTCGTCCGATGAATTAGCGTCGTGGCCACGCATGCAGTACCTACACCTTGCAGCCGTCGAGGAGACGCTGCAGGCTTGCCCCCGCGATTTCCGCGCGCGCTGCGGGCTCCAATCCGCCGTAAGACAGCGTAGTGATGGGCAAAGCCGGTTCGAAAATCGGCAGGCCGGTGCCAAAGATGAAGCGCTCGGCTCCCCACCGCTCTGCCAGTTCAATGAGGGCGCTGTGCCCGCCCAGATAGGAAGTTTCCACATAGAGGTTCGGCGAGCGTTCGAGCAGCGGGAAGAGCACGCGAAAGTCGGCGTGGGACTGCCGCAAGAGAATCACCGGCAAATCGGGAAACGCCTCCAGCAGCCACGCGATGAAGTCCCAGTGCCGCGGCTCGCTGTAGTGGGCGTTGTCGAAGTCGAGCAGAACCGGCACCCGTTTGTCGGCGAGGGCTTGCGCGAGCGGCTCGATCACCCACGGTTCGAGCACGAGGATGTGGGTCTTGGGACAGAGTCGCGCGGCGCGCGCACCTGCCGCCAGCAGTTGATCGACTTGCTCCGTTTCCGGCGGCACTTCACGCGTGGCAGCAGGCATTACCACCCAACACGGGGAAAGGCGCGGCTCGCCGGCAATGGCCTGCAAGAGACGTTCATTGCCGTCTGTGGGGTCGTGCCACTTGGCATGGGTATGCGTCACCAGCGCCCGTGAAATATCATACGCATCCAGCAGCTCCAGCAAGCTCGCGGCATCGACGGGCGACCCCGGCGGCCGCTGCGGCAATGGGCCAAGTGAGACGTTGACATCGAAGAGTTCGGGTCGCCCGTTACCTTCCGCCATAGCTCGAGTCTCCTGTCTTGTAGTGGAAGATTGTTTCTTGCGTTGTCGGCGTCCTGGGCGCGTGCCGCTCAAGGTCACGCGGTACGTGTATGCCGGGTCAATTCCGCATGAGCGCAGTCATACCTGCTGGGAACTGGCCGACCTACTTGACGTGTACACTGCAAGTTATTCGAAGCGAGAACACACGCGCCCACATCCGGTTACATCTTACCGTTGCTACCGGCCGCTTGCCTAGCGGCGATCGACGTAATGAGAGCAGTGCGGACACGCAAAGCTGCGCCGGCAAAGTACGGGCGTTTCCTTGGCGTCTTCCCCAGGATAGCCAAGATGGCCCCGATACGAGTTGCCACGTTGAGCCGCAGCATCGAGATAGCTTATAGTAAGAGTTGGTACACAAGCTAACGAAAATAAAGCTAAGGACCCATCGCGATGGGAGTAAAAGTCTACATTCCGACACCGTATCGTCGTTTCACCGGCAATCAGTCCCGGGTGGAACTCGAAGCGGCAAACGTTGCGCAGCTTTTGCAGGAACTGGAGCGCCAGTTCCCTGGCATCGGCGCACAGATCGCAGACGAAAACGGCGATATCCCCGGCTACCTCAACGTCTACGTCAACTCAGAAGAAGTACGCACGCTCCAAGGCAAAGACACCGCGCTCTCCGACGGCGACGAGATCTCAGTGATCCCCGCCATGGCGGGCGGTCTATAGCCTATCGCAGCATCTCCGATCGCACTGAGCCTGTCAGAGTCCAATCTGGTTGGGCCTAGGAACTAGAATCCGTTCGCACTGAGCTTGTCGAAGTGCCATCCGATCAGCCGCCGGCCACAGTTCCCGTTCGCACTGAGCCTGTCGAAGTGCGTTCCGATCAGCCGACTCCTACCTAATCCGTTCCCACCGGGCCTGTCGGTTCATATTGGATCCGCCAATCAGCTCTCCTATCCGTTCGCACTGAGCCTGTCGAAGTGCAAACGCGCCGACCTCCTATCTCGCCTTTCCCGCCTGCCGCGCCGCCGACTCAGCACTGTCTCCCCATCGCCCCTTGCCTGGTTTATCTGGGTCACCACTGTTCCTCTCGTTTCGCCGTTCAAGATGGGCCTTGCCGGCAGTTGTTTGCGCAGCACGGCCGGTTCCCGTTTTCCACTGTTGGACAGAGCCAGGCCCTTCTCCTAGAATGGCAAGTGGACTGCAATTTCCCAATCGCTCGTGCGACAGTTCTTAGATTCGAGAGAAATCCCCATGCTTCCCCGCTACACGCGACCCAAAATGGGCATGATTTGGTCTGAGGACCGCAAGTTCGCCACGTGGCTGCAGGTAGAACTTGCCGTGTGCGATGCGTGGACAGAGCACGGAACGGTCCCCGCAGAAGACATGGCGAAGCTGCGCCACGCGCGGACCCCGTCCCTGGAACGCATCGCGGAGATAGAGCGCGAGATCGACCACGACCTCAACGCCTTCCTCATGGCGGTGGCGGAACAACTGGGAGACGAAAGCCGCTTTCTCCACCTTGGGTTGACCTCCTACGACGTGGAGGACACGGCAACCGGCATCCGGCTGCGGGACGCTGCGGACGTGCTGCTGGACGACATCGATGAACTCAGCGGCGTGCTTGAGGCAGCGGCGGTCACGTACAAGGATGTACCGCAGATCGGCCGCACCCACGGCGTGCAGGCGGAACCGATTACGTTTGGGTACAAGCTGCTCGTCTGGGTGGACGAAATGCGCCGCAACCGGCAACGCTTGGAGGCGGCACGGGCGCAGGTAGCCGTGGGCAAGATATCCGGCGCGGTGGGCACTCACGCCAACGTGCCGCCCGCCATTGAGGACCGCGTGTGTGCCGGATTGGGCCTTGACGTAGCGCCCACCTCGACGCAAATCATCCAGCGTGACCGCCACGCCGATTTTGTGACTACGTTGGCCGTAATTGGCTCTTCGCTGGATAAATTCGCGACCGAAATCCGCAATCTCCAACGCACCGAGGTCTTGGAAGTGGAAGAACCCTTCGAGCGCGGTCGCGTGGGTTCATCCGCCATGCCCCACAAACGCAATCCCGCCAGATGTGAGCGGGTTTCGGGCCTGGCTCGCCTGATGCGGTCCTACGCGCTAACGGCGCTGGAAAACGTGGCCCTCTGGCACGAACGCGACATCACCAACTCCGCGCCTGAACGCGTCATTCTCCCCGATTCGTGCACTGTTCTCGACTACATGCTCGCGCTGTTTACCCGCGTCATGGCAGATTTGCAGGTGTACCCCGAGAACATGCTGCGCAACCTCAACCAAACACGCGGCCTCGTCTACAGCGAGTCAGTGCTCTTGGCCCTGGTCAATTGCGGGCTCACGCGACAGAATGCCTACACCATCGTCCAGGAGCACGCCACCGCCGCGTGGGAAACCGGCGCGGACTTCGGCTCACTCCTCAAGGACGACGCGCGGGTGCGCGAACATCTGGATGAAGGCGAGATTGACGCGCTCTTTGACGTGCGCCATCACGTGCGCAACATCGAGGCGTCGTACAAGCGCATGGGGCTGGCGTGAGGGGTCAGGCCGACACCGGCGATCGTTCGAGCGGGCGATCTCTGTTTACCGTTCATGCTTCGACAAGCTCAGCACGAACGGTAAACGATGTTCAGGATGAACGGTAAACGGTATTCAGCACAAACGGCAAGCGATGTTCAGCACGAACGATAGACGATACTCAGGACGAATGGTAAACGGGGCCAAGGGGCAAGTTGGGTGCAGCGTTCCCGGGATCGATGTCGAGCCTATTCGTCGTGCGGCACCGGTTCGATGATGGTGCAATAAGCGCCTTGGGGATCACAAATAAAGGCAAAGCGTCCCACGCCCTCCACCGCCATGGCAGGGGAAATCTGCTGCCCGCCGAGGCTCTGCAGCTTCTCCAGCGATGCGTCCAGATTGGCAACGGCGAGGTAGATGGACCAATTCGGGGGCATTGGACCCCATTCCTCTCGAATTGCCATCATGCCGGCTGCCGGTCTGTCGCCAATACTAAACAGGTTGTACTCGCCGCCGTCGCCGCTCTGCGTTTTCACCACCGACCAGCCGAAGAGGCCCGTGTAGAAATCCCCAGCGGCTGCCGTATCGCGGGTATAGAGTTCGTTCCACGCCAGCGCGCCGTGCTCGCCGAAGACCTCGGCGCCGATCTGGGTGCCAGGCTGCCAGACGGAGAATGGGGCGCCCGTGGGGTCCTGGGCGACGAGCAGGCGTCCCGCGTCCATGACGTCAAATGGCTCCTGCGCCACGGTGCCGCCCAATTCCTTGATTCTTGCTGATGTTTCGTCGGCGCTCACGACCGTGAAGTAGCTCTGCCACACCGGCCGGCCGCCGGTCATCTGCTTCATCTCGTCCGGCATTGCGTACAGCGAAAACGCGCTCTTGCCCCGCTTGCGGAGCATGCAAAATTCCGTGCCGTCGGGAAGCGGCATTTCTAACAGTTCCAGGTCCAGAAACGCCGTATAGAATTGCTTAGAGGCTGCGAGATCGGGTGTGCCCAGATCCGCAAAGCTGAACATGCCGGGTTGGTGTTTCGTTATTTCCATTGTCACCTCTGTGTGGTTGCTTGAGTCGCCCTGGAAGCCCGTTTGGCCTCCACAGTATATGATAGAGGGTGAGGATCAGGACG
Source organism: Chloroflexota bacterium (assembly GCA_026710945.1). NCBI lineage: Bacteria > Bacillati > Chloroflexota > Chloroflexota bacterium. The sequence goes on along the minus strand of JAPOQA010000046.1, from coordinate 115,226 downwards.
GGCAATGAGGCCGGAGAAGATAGCTGACGATGGCTGACGTGATTCTGGAAACGGCGCTTCCCGTACCCCGTTTCGCGCGCGGCAAAGTGCGCGACATCTACGATCTGGTCGAGCACTTGCTCATCGTCACCACCGACCGCATTTCAGCGTTCGACGTCGTCTTGCCCATGGGCGTCCCGGAAAAAGGGCGGGTGCTCAATCAACTTTCCGCCTTCTGGTTTCGGCGCATGGGGCACCTGGTTCCCAACCACCTCATCACCACCGACGTGACGGCGTATCCCGCGGAACTGCAGGCCGACAGCGAGATGCTCGCTGGGCGCAGCATGCTGGTGCACAAGGCGGAACGCATCGAGGCCGAGTGCGTCGTGCGCGGGTATCTGGCCGGTTCCGGTTGGCGCGACTATGTGCGCACCGGCGAGGTCTGTGGTCACAAACTGCCGCCGGGAATGGTGGAGAGCCAGGAATTCCCTGAGCCCATCTTTACGCCTGCGACCAAGGCTGAATCCGGTCACGATGAGAACATCTCCCGGGCGGAATTGGCCTCGCGTATCGGCACGGAACTCGCGGCGCAACTCGAATCCACTTCGATCGAAATCTATAACTTCGGGCGCGCCGAGGCCCAAAAGGCCGGCCTGATCGTGGCCGATACGAAGTTCGAGTTCGGTCTGTACGAGGGCGCACTCATGCTGATCGACGAGGCGTTTACGCCGGATTCGTCACGCTACTGGGATACCGACATCTATGAACCCGGCCATCCCCAGCCCAGCTACGATAAGGAATTCGTCCGCGAGTGGCTGCGCCAAAGCGGCTGGGACATGGAACCCCCCGCCCCCACGCTCCCCGACGACATCATCCAGAGAACCAGCGCCAAGTACCAGGAAGCCCTGCGGCGCATCACGGCCATACCGCCGGAAACCCATTCATAGGCTTTGGGCAGTCTGCGCTGGGGATGCGGCGTTTTTCCATATAACCGACCCTCCTGCTGCACTCGCACTCAGAGTAGTCGCTGCGAATCCGCTATCCAAATTGAGTCCTATTGTCTGTAGCTCCTCTTATCACATTAGAACGAGGATTAGCAGTAGCGCGGGGGCTTGTCCCCCGCCTGAGTGGGAGCACAGAGCGCACTCTCCGGCAGCAATCTCGCATGAGGGAGCCACTGCAGATAGAGTGACCCTACCGCGGCGCAGAGCCTGCCCCGTACTCGATACGGGGTTGTAAACCGGTCCTGAGCACTGCGGCAGGCTCAGCACAGGCTCTGTCGAAGGGCGTGCGCTACCGGGGATATGAGGCGCGGTGCTCAGCGCCATTATGTTTAATGCGACAACATTGGGGCTTGCCCCCCGCCTCTTGCCCCTACGGAGACCTTTGCGCAACTCAAGCGGTAGCGAAATAGTTCCCTCTCCCCCAGGAAAGGGAGGTTTTCTCGCCTGAAGATGAGAGTCGCAAAGGTCTCCAAGGAGAAAGGTATTCTCAAGCCTATTGGCCAATGTCATGCCAAGGATTCCTGAAAAGCATAGCAACACTTCTAGGCTCGAATTTTGCGGCGACTACCTAAGTCGGCAGGCTTCTGTGTACACAGCCAGGTTGTGTTCGGCGATGCGGTGCCATGAGAAGCGTTGGGCAAACTGCCGGGCGGCGGCGCCGAGGGTCTCGCCCAGCGCTGGGTTTTCGTAGAGGCGGTAGAGCGCGTCGCTGAGGGCCGGTGGGTCGTCGGCAGGCACGAGCAACATAGCGCCGCTCTCTTGAATCTCCGGCGACGGTGGTTTGGGATTGGTGCTCACCACCGGCAGGCCATGGTCAAGCGCCGCCAGCAGGCTTCCGCGGCGCAAGGATACTCCGTCCGTGAAGGGCAGGGCCAACGCGTCGCAGGTGGCCAGCGCACGCGACGCATCCGCCGCCTCCAGGTAGCCTGTGCTGAGCAGAATATCTCCCATGTCCAAGTCCAGCCTGCGAATTATGCGTTCCAGGTGCTCCTTGTAAACGGCATTGGTCGGATCGCTGTCGCCCAGGCTGCCGCCAACGATGAGCACTTGTACGGGAATCTGCCGGTCGCGCAGCAGGCGCACCGCCTTAAAGAGCGTATCGAGCCCTTTGGTGTGGTTAACGAAGCCGAAGAATCCCACCAGGAAAGCTTCGGGCGCGACACCACACTCGGCACGGAGCGCTTGCCGCCGCTCCGCGGTGATGGGGACTTCGGCAATGTTCGCCCCGATGTCGATCTGGTGGGTTGGAGTCTTCTCCGCAAGACGCTTGCCCGCACCCCCCGCTGCGCCCCACGCTTCACGGTCAGCTTGCGTTGTGAAAACGAGTGAGTCGCTGTGACGACCGAGCATGCGGGTCACCCAACGGCGGGCGGGACCCGCTTTTGGAAAGAGATAGGGCTCATGAAGATCGTGGAACGTGGTGACGATGGCCGGGCGCAGCGTGCGCCGCCGCAGATACCACGGCAGCAGGTTGATGGCAGGGTTTAGGTCGAAAGCCGCGGTCTGGTACTGAATGTGCACCACGTCAATCTGGCGTTCGCTGATGATCTGTTGGGCGATACTCCAGAAAGGAAAGCTCCATGTGCTCACTACGGGATGCACGGTAGGCTCCGTACTGGCGCAGGCGGAGTCGGTCAGCACCTCGCTGGTGACGTCCAGCGCGCGGAGTTCCGCCCGCAGCGCCGCCGTGTAGTCGGCAATGCCGCCCTGTAGGGGAGGATATTCGCCTGTGATGAAGAGTACACGCATGGGATCAGTGAGCGAGCCAATCAAGCAGGCGGCCAGTAGGACTTGGAGCCGCAAGACGCAAACCGTCGCGGCGATGCTTCGTGGACAGCACTTTCGCGTGTATTATACGTGATGCCGTCTCCGGCCCGGGAAGCCGGTAAGGTACCACAGTGTCACGTGTGCGAGCACGGCGACGTTCTTGCGTAGTTCTCGGTTGTGTCGCTTTATTGGCACCTTCGCGGCCTGCTGGACGGTGTAGACGGCAAACAAGATACCGATCACGGCCCGCAATAGCAATGCAACCAAGCGGCCGCGCTCCTTGGCCATGAACATATGACGACTGCGGTGGAAGTTCAGGGCGCGGGCGATGAGGTCCTGGTCGGCGCTCTGGCTCTCGTGGTGCAGCGCGTGCGCTCCGGGAAAATAGCCCACGTCCCAACCCGCTTCTCTCACCCGGCGGCACCAATCGGTCTCTTCGAAGTACATGAAGAAGCGCGGATCGAAGCCGCCCACTGCTTTCAGCACCTCCCGCCGCACGACGAGGCAAGCGCCTACCACCCAAGCAACCTTGGCTGCTTGGGTTTCATCGAGGTTGCGGCAGTAAAAGCGTTGCAGAGCGGGCATCTCGCCAAACCACCACTGGAGCGGCGTGCTTTCCAAGAGTGCGGTGACAAGCGAATAAGATCGGCGGCAGGTCGACTGGGTGGTACCATCTGCTTGGACAATATGTGGGCCCAACAGCCCGACATGCTGCTCCTGTACCAGATAGTCTCGGACTGCGGCGAAGAAACCGGGCTGAACGCTCGCATCGGGATTCAAAACGACCACCAATTCACCACTGGCGGCGAGCATCCCCTGGTTTGCCGCGCACCCGAAACCCACATTCGTGGAGTTTTCGATCAGGCGCACGTTGGGGAATCTCGCGCTTACCGTTGCCACACTATCATCCTGTGAGGCATTGTCCACGACGATTACTTCGCCAGCGATGCCGGCGCGCTCCATGTCGGCCAAAACCGATTCGATGGCACTTGCGAGCAAGTCGGCCACGTTATACGAGACGATCACTACGGATACATCGCACGTTGCCGCCGGTAGGGCGCGAAACTCCTGCCACACCCGCGTCGTGGGGTCCCGTTCCAAAGCGGCGAGGTTACGATACGTGCGCCATTCAAAATAGACCATCGCCGCGCTCAGCGCGAACCCCAGCCAACCATCTGCATAGCCTCGCCACGTAAAGTAACGACGATTAAACGCGCGCAAGGGTTGCAGAATATAGTTGCGCCAGCGCACCCGTTGCCCATCGAGCCAGAACCGACGCGCCTCAAGTCTGGCGTGGAAATGCTGCTTGGCAACGAAGTGCCGCACCGATCGGAAATTAAAGTGGATGAGCTGCTCATTGAGTCGTTCATCGGGTCCGGTGAGTAGGGCAACTTCGTGCGTATAGTGCGTGGGATTGTAGCGACCCTTGTCTACGCGAAAGAGCCTAAGTTGATGATCGGGCCCCCAACCAGCGTAACGCATCCAGCGATTCCCAAAGAGATTCTTGCGTGGAATCCAATACCCGACAATGGCCTCATCGGACACCGCCATACGGATTTCTTCCGCCAGGGCTGGCGGCACACGCTCGTCTGAATCCACGAAGAGCACCCACGGGGACTGCACGTGCTTCAGGGCGAAGTTGCGCTGTATTGCCAGGCTATCTAGTTTGCGCTCGAATACACGGGCGCCGAAGCGTTCGCAGATGGCGGGCGTATCGTCTGTGCTGAAATCGTCCACGACGACAATGCTATCGGCCCAGGTAAGGGTAGCAAGGCACGCGTCTATTTCTGCCTCCACGTTGCGCGTTAGCACCGCCGCCGTAATGCCGGTTCGAGGTTTCGCCGAAGAGGGAACCTCACTTGCGCAAGAGCGAGAGGATTGCATGCTAAGGGCCGACTTTAGAATTGGTGGCATCGGCTAGTTTTCGCCCTTGAGCGCAAGCGCCAGCACCTGCAGACGGCTTCGCCAGCGGTCTTGGAGGATTTGGTCGCGGAAGTGACGCACCCTTTGCGGCAGCAGGCCGATGAGTTGCCATAGCATGCCGACCGTCACGATTGCTCGGGCTGCACATTGATAGCCCCTCCCATGGTGCTTGGCGAAGAGACGGAAGCGGCTGCGATGCAACTCCACGAACATGCGTCCGGCGGTCTGCTTGGTGCTCTGACCGCCGTGGTGCACTACGCGCGCGCCGGGTACGTGCATGATTTCCCAATCCGCCTGCTTGATGCGGCGGCACCAGTCGATCTCCTCGCAGTACATGAAGAACCGTTCATCCAGCAGGCCCACGTCGGCGCACGCCTCGCGCCGCACCATCATGCATGCCCCGAGTGGATGGTCCATGGCGAAAGGGTGCTCGTAGAGCCTGAACGGGTACCGCCCGTTCAAACGCGAGTTCAGCAGGCGATGGTTGAGGGGAAAGAAGTCAATTAACGCCATAGGCAGTGTGGGAAAGCGGAAGGCTGCGTGTTGATACGTGCCGTCGGTGTGGAGTAATGTCGGCCCCGCCACGCCAACCTCCGCGTGCGCTGCAAGGAAGGCAGCGAGCGCAGCCAAAGCGCCGGGGAAGAGCTCAGTGTCCGGGTTGAGCAGGCAGAGAAAGTCGCCGGTCGCGGACTGCAAGCCTTGATTGGTCGCTGCAGCAAAGCCCCGGTTCTCCGCATTGGCAATCACCTGGACGTGGGGAAATTGCTCGCGCACCATGACCACGCTGTCGTCGGCGGACGCATTGTCCACCACAATAACCTCATCAGGTGGTTGTGGCTCCGCGGCAATAGACGCGAGGCAACGCGCTAAGAGTTCCCGCGTGTTGTACGAGACGATGATTACCGAAAGCCTAATCCGGCCCGCTTCCATGCCGCCGCGTGACTCCTCTTTCTAGTTTTAAGGGCGAACTTGCACTCCTGCGCACGAGGAGCCGCGCCGCATGCCCGTCCGCTCAGAACCTTAGCTCTGGGCTTTACCGCACGAGACGGCGAAACGGCTCGCGCTTCGTCTCGGCTTCCAGCAGCGTGTCTAGCTCCCCGGCGAGAGCGCGTTTCACGATCTCCAAAGACTCCGCCGCAGCCGCGGCAGTCCGTGCAATGTCCGTATCGGTGTGCGCCAGCGTGGCCGTGAACGTCATCGGACAGAAGATGCCGCGCTTCACCATTTCCTGGATGAAGAGCGTCTCAATCGGCTTCTTCAAGTCGGTTTCCGGCAGGTCGAATACCAGCGTCGGCAGGGTGTGGACGCCGGTGACAGAAGCCGCAATGCCGACCGATGCTATGGCGTCCTGCAGCGCCGCCCGCACCTTCTCGCCGATTTCCTTGAAGCGCGCGGGCCCGTCGCGCCGCTTGAGCTCGCCGATGGTCGCGATCGACGCCGCGAGACCCACGGTCTCGCTCCAGTACGAACTTGAAACGAACATGCGACCGGCGGGTTCCATCGCCGCGCGGGTACCCACTACGCAGCCCATGGCGTAGCCGTTCGACATGGACTTGGCAAAGGTGGCCATATCGGGCGTGACACCGAGCCACTCCTGCGCGCCGCCAAGGGACAAGCGCCAGCCTGATGACACTTCGTCGAGAATGAAGAGCGCGTCGTTGGCGTGACACATGGACTTGACCGCTTCCAGATAGCCCGGGTCCGGCGGCTCGGAGCGCATTGCTTCCATCATTACCGCCGCAACCTCGCCTGTGTGTTCCGCAAAGGCACTTTCCAGGCTAGCAAGATCGCCATAGGTGAAGGGGACCGCGGTGCCTGCCAGCGCCCGGGGCACGCCGATGGGTTCGATGCCCGCGAAGGGAAATTCATCGGTTTCCGGGTCGGCGAGGTAGTTGGCCGATTGGTACCAGTCGTGCCAGCCGTGATAACCGGAGAAGAGAATCTTATCTTTGCCGGTAGTGCCGCGGGCAATGCGGACGGCTACGGCGCACGCCTCGCCGCCGCCCTTGGTGTAGCGCACCATCTCCGCGCTGGGGATGGTGTCCACTAGGATCTCCGCAAGCTCCACTTCCAGGGGGCTGTTCAGGCTATAGAGGCTGCCTTTGTCGATCTGCGCCTTCACGGCGGCGTCCACCACGTCTTCGGCGTGACCGAGGATGATGGCCGTCACGGCGTTCATCCAGTCGATGTACTCGTTGCCGTCAACGTCCGTGAAGCGCGAGCCCTTGGCATGCGCGGCATAGATCGGGCTGATGGGGTGGGCAAAACTACTCGACCGGCGGCTGATGAGTTGCGTCCTGCCGGGGATAAGCTGCTCCGCCTTTTGGTAGAGATCGAGGGATCGCTGGACTCTGCTCTGTGTCATGTATTGTGGCGTCCCTCTTTGTCAACGGTGGCCCGACGAGCCGGTAATGAGGGGTAGACGTACCGGTAGCGCAGGTTTGCAACCTGCGCCCTCTGGTGTGCCGCGGCAGCGAGTTCGGGAAAAGCGCCCACCACGCTCGGACATGCGCGTTGTTGGCAGAAGCGCGCTCACACTCTATCTTGTATCATGTGCGTAGTTGTTTGCAATACGCGAAAGGAGAACACGGTGCGTCTATTCGATAGAGTTGCTTTTCCACTACTCGCTGCCGCGGCGCTGCTCCTCACGACAGGTTGTGCGGTGCAAGTGCGGGAAGTACCGGCCGCACCGCTGGCGGTGGGCGCGACGGCCACGGCACAGATGGCCGCGCCGGACGGCGCCGCCATGGGCACGGTAACCCTGACCCAAGGGCCGCATGGCGTAATCATCGCGGCAGACGTAAGCGGTTTGACGCCGGGCGGCCACGGCTTCCACATCCATGAGACGGGTAGCTGCACGCCCGATTTCGCGGCGGCCGGAGATCACTTCACGCCCAAAGGACGTGGCCACGGCTACGCGCATGAAGGCGGTTTCCACGCCGGTGACTTGCCAAACATCTACGCGGCAGCCGACGGTACGGTGCGCGTTGATGTCTTCACGAGCGACGTGACCCTGACGGCGGACCTCGCCCACTCGCTCTTCGACGAGGACGGTTCCGCGATCATCATCCATGAGAAACCCGACACGTATGGCGAGGATGCCGGGGCCGGCGGTCGTGTAGCGTGCGGCGTAATTGTGCGCAATTGAACGCGCGCTGCCACAGCAACAACCCTCTCGCCCCGGAGATCTCCGCACAACCCGGGCCGCCAGACGAATAGACTCCCTCTCCTCGGGGAGAGGGCCGGGGTGAGGGGAAGTCTGCGCCTTCTCCTGTTAGCGAGACCGCTGACTAGGGGGCATTCATGGTGTTGCCCATGCCTGGGTCGCCGGTTTGAAGGCTATGGTTTGAAGGCTATTCACGTGACGCAAGAACGGCGCGGACGGTTTTGAGTTGCTCGGCATAGAATTGAGCATCTTCGCTGTCGCGCACCTGTAGAGCGGTAATTGCGGCGCAATATTCGGTGTCGCCACACTGCTCTTGACCGGCAAGCAGCTTTGTCAGTCCGATGTAACCTTCCAGCATCAGTCGGCCTTCAGGGTCGCTGCCGTGCTCTTGATTGTACGCATGGGCTGCTTCAAACACAGTCAGGGCCTCCGCATACTGCCTGCCAGCCATGAGATGAGCGCCCAGAAACCAGTAGGTGAATGCTAGTTGTTCTGCGGTCGGGTCGAGTTCATGGAGTTGGCGCACGCTGTAGCGGGCAAACATCATCCCTTGTTGCATTAGCTCAGGTGAGATCGTCACGCCCGGTTCATCCCAGCCGGGCCACGTGAAAGATGCCACGTTCGTCGCCATGCGCTTGGCCGCGTACCGGAGTTCTCTGGCGGCGGCATCGTCATGGCTGTCTAGTTCTTGCGCGCTTGCCAGGCAATAGTGAATACCGGCACTGCCAAAGTGGAGCACTTGTTCAACTGACTTGGCCCTGTGATAGCAATCGAGGATGAGATTCTCGAAAGCCGCGACGACTGCCTGCGTGGCGCCGACGCCTAGCACGTATGCGCTGGCCGCAAATAGGTCTTCCTCTGCGACGCGGCATTGGACCGCAGCGAAGATGTCTTCTCGTGTCATAGTGTCGTACACCGGTGGCTCTTGGCTTGGCAAGTGCGGAAGAATGTCAGTCTACAACCGTTTCGAAGTTGCGTTTCGCACGCAATTGCGCCTAGGAGAGAGTACCAAGCCTCTAAATCCTTGATAAGAGGTAACAGTCACGCAGATCGGCTAAGATCTCGCAAGAAGATATCTTTGTTGTGAGTGTTGAATAATTCGTTGACAGAATCCACTTTCCATTCTGAGGAGTTGACGGTGCATGTCATTCCGAGCGGAGCGAGGAATCTAGGGTCCCTGCTCAACGCACTTTAGCGGCTTCAGCACACTAGATTCCTCTCTTCGCTGCGCTTCGTTCGGAATGACATGTGTACTAGTCATGTCTAGCACTGCGGAAGGATGCTTTCGTACTTGAATCTGTCAACGAATTACCTGACATTTACAATTCCGAGCCAAGCGCCGAACGATGTTCGCGGAATCTAATGCCATGCTGTACGCAGTTTAGTGGACTCACACACGAGATTCCTCACTCCGCTGCGCTCCGTTCGGAATGACATGTACGCAGGCAAGCACAGAGTCTACTCCCATAATTCTTCTATCAGATCTGTCAACGAATTTACTGACACTTTCAGGTATGACATGTGCAGTGGTATGTACGACGCTAGACCCACAACACTTTCCACCAAATCCGTCAATGAACTACCTGACATTTACGCTGTTTTGCGATACGTACTTTATACACTCTCGCATTCAGAATAAACCGTTGAGCGGGCAGCCGTGCGGTCTGGAGGCGCGTTCTCGCGCAGATGGCACACAGGAATGCAGTGACAGGCAAAGGACTCGTTGCCAAGCCACGTTTCCAATCACGTTTTCCACGTACTATAATGACAGGAAAGATGACAATTGTATTGAGGTAGAACACACTGTGCAGCCGCTCGTCAAGACGCACAATCTTCGCCACTCCTATGCCGACGGCACGGAAGTGGATCTGGCCGGATGCGATCTTGCCATCTGGCCGGGCGACCGCGTGGCGGTAGTGGGCGCGAACGGCGCGGGCAAGAGCACCCTCTTCCTCTTGCTGCTCGGCATGCTGCGGCCCAGCGAGGGCGTGGTGCAGGTTTTGGGACACGATCCCGGCAGGGATTTCATCAAAATCCGCCAGCGCATCGGCGTGGTGTTACAGAACGTGGAGTACCAGATTCTGGCCCCAACCGTCTGGGAAGACATTTCGTTCTCACCTCGAAACTACGGGATGCCAGCCGAGGACGTCGCGCGGCTCACGGACGCCGTCATGGAAACCCTGCGCATTGCGCACCTCAAGGACAAAGTCCCCCACTACCTCTCGGCCGGCGAAAAGCGCCGCGTGGCGCTGGCGGGCGCATTGGTGATGCAGCCGGAGTTGCTGGTGCTCGACGAGCCGTTCGAGGGGCTCGATCCCGCTTTCCCTGACGACCTCATCGCTCTTCTCAACACCCTCAACCGCGAGCGCGGCACCACGCTCATCATCTCCACCCATCACCTGGACCTGATCCCAGCGATTTCCGACGGCGTCTACGTGCTGGACGGCCAGCGCGGCATCGTGTGCCGCTACTGCGTGGAAGACCTCTTCGAGCAGGACGAGATGCTGCGGGAGGCCAATGTCTCGCCGCCGATCCTGAGCGAACTGTTTGGCGAGTTACGCCAGCGCGGCGTCGACACCAAGACGCCGGTCACGGTCTCCCAAGCCGCCGAAAACCTCATGGCGCTGATCCGCGACGGCAACGGACCGCCGGAAAACACTGACGATTCCACTTAGCCTGGCGAGCGCCAGCCTCTCTCGCTATTGTTCTGCACGGGTTGCAGGACGACCAAGCTCCTGAAAGCGACTACTGTTTCGTTGCTCGTGCATCTACGAGTCTCGTTGATCAGCAGGAGCGCGGGGGCTTGTCCCCAATGCTGTCGCATTGAGATCAAGGCAATACGCTCAATGGGCGCGCACTGCACCCACTCCCTGGGAGATCTTTGCGTTACTACGCTTACAGGCGAAGTCTATACACCCTCTCCCTGGGGAGACCTTTGCATAACCCCACTTTCAAGCAGGGGCACTCCCTCTCCCGTCGAGGGAGAGGGAACGTTCTCGTTTCCGCTTGGGTTTCGCAAAGGTCTCCTGGGGGAGTGGGCCGGGGTGAGGGGAAACTTCAGCGTTGCGGCAATTAAGAGAAACATACAATCACAGGGACAGCATGCCAACAGGCGGGCGCAGAGCCTGCCCCGTACGTGATACGGGGTCGCAAACCTGGCCTGAGCCATTCAAATGACCTGCGCTACCTTGGAACTGGGGGCGCGGTTTCTTTCCTTAGGAAGTTAATTGCAACAACCTTGGGGCTTGTCCCCCGCTCTTTGGTGCCAATGTCCTACACCGACCCGGGTCGGGCGTGTAGTATAGGTCCGATCACGGACTTAGTAGCTGAGGCGCATGCCGTGTAAGCGCAACGGCAGTTTAGGAAGATCGCGCGGCGGGAATGGGTGAGAGCCCCACTTGCCCTACCGCAAGAAACGGAGAAACCGCGCGGCGCGGGCCACTTTGCGGCCGAGCTGAATGGAACGGTCGAAGTCTTTTCTGATGGAGGGGTCGTTGTCGTACTGTTCCTTCACATCCTTGACGAGGGTGGAGCCGCTGGCTTTCAACGCGCGAAAGAGCTTGGAGCCGGCGATTGGCTTGGGTACCGGAAACGGCTCCTTCTTCGCTCGCTTGAGGTCGTAGGCAGTGCGGTACGTAGGATTAGACAGGATCTCGTAGGCTTCCGCCAACGTCCGCATGCGCGCGGCCACGTCTGCGGTAGCGTCACTCTCTGCTTCCGCCTGCGCGGACGCGAGAGCGCGCCGAAACGCCGCTTCGATCTCGTCGGCTTCGGCATCCTCAGCGACACCGAGTACGTCATAGTAACTTTGCATGGCAAGAGTGCTCGTCGCTTATCGCTCGATAGTCACGTCGCAGGTATCCAGTTCCGTCATCACCATGAAAATAGACTGCCAAACCTCCGTCATTCCGGCGAAAGCCGGAATCTAGCGTGTGCGCAGAGAAGATGGATTCCCGCGTGCGCGGGAATGACGTCAAGAAGCCGCCCTCTCATTTACATTCTGTTGTGTGCCTAGGCAAGGCCATGGCGTTTCCAGCTAATAGCCTGCCTCGTACTTGATAAGAGGCAGGGATTATTCCATCTCCCCCGCCCTGGACTCCGGCGAAAGCCGGAGTGACGGCGAGAAGCCCTGCTTCCCCTATTCACCACTCGTTCCGTATTGAGAATAAACACCGGCGCTTACCACCATCATACTCCCAACCGTAGCCGCATGACGCCTATTGTTCCTCAGCTACGGCGCGGTCTCTTCCGAAATCTTCACCTCACTGGAACCTGGAGGCTTTCCCGAGCGTGTCAGAATCCGGATGACAAAGAATCCGCCGATAAGCAATATCATAAAGACTATGAACAAGATGTCAAGATATTGGTCGATGAAGGCCGCTATCGGCTCGCCAAAGAGAGCGATTAAGAAGCCCACGGCGAAGAAGCGTGCCCCCCGTCCGACCAGTGACGCCAGCATGAAGCGGCCGAAATGCAGCCGAAACATGCCCGCCGTCACCGTGAACACCTTATAGGGAATCGGCGTGAGGGCGGCAATGAGGATCGCCCACACGTCGTAGCGCTGGTACTTCTGCTCAACGAAATCTATCTTGTCTTGCGAAAAGAGGCGGTCTACCACCGGTCGTCCGCCCCACATGCCGATCATATAGCCGATGCCCGCGCCGACGAGCGAACCGAGGAGGCAGATGGCAGCGAATGCCAGCGCGAAGCTCGGCTTGCCCACGCCCAACGCAATCAGCAAGGGGTCCGGCGGCACCGGAAAGATTATCGATTCCGCCGCCGAAAGCACAAAGAGCGCTAACCCACCATACGGCGATTCCGCCCAGGCCAGTACCCAGTCTACGAGATCGTGAAGAAGGTCGAACAGAGTCTAGACCCTTTGACTTAGATGAGATGCTCGATTTCAACGTCGCCCCAGTGCCGTTGGAAGTACTCCGCCACCAGCCGGCGGTGGCAGTGATCAGGCTCGTGCTCGCTGCACAGGAGGCAACTGTTGGCGATGGTTGCTTTCAATCGCTTAACGATGCGAATTCCCTCGGTGGGTTGCAAGCCCTCTGTAAATATGCGCCGTTCGTTCAACAGGGCAACGAATTCACGCTCGTAGGAGTCCCAGTCACACTCTCCCTTACGGTAGGAATCCAGCAGTTCCTTTGTAGGCGCGAGGTCCGGTGCGTGGACATATTCCATCCGGCAAATTTCTTGCAGCAGGTACGCGAGGTTCTCTTTGCCGCCCTTGGCGAAGCCGGCTAGTTGCGAGGCGTTATGCAACCGCACATCCACGAGGCGCTCGGCGCCAGATCCCCGCAGCAGTTCGAAGAATTTAGACGCTGATTTCTTGGTGAAGCCGATGGTGTAGAGCTTCAGGGCACACGCTCCCACTCGGCGCGGCCGGCGGCCTGATCCTGCCAGCGGGCGCCGACGCGCTGCGTCTGGCGTTCCACTGCGTCGTCAATCACCGCCTCCCGCGAGCGAAAGAGATCGCCGTTATGCGGCAATTTGAACTTATCCAGCAGACGAATCACGGCATCGGTGTGAGTTTCCAGATTGCCGTCGGCGTGAATGTGCGCCACGTCCACACCGCGCGCTGCCAACGATTGGGCGACCATCAGCGTGCGGTGACAGTCCAACGGCTCCTTCTCGCTGCACATCAGGGCCAGGCGCTGCGCTGGCGAAGCAGCCGTTCGTCCTGAGCGTGTCGAAGGATGAACGGCTGCGGTGTCCAAGATGTACTCGATACCGCCCTTGAACGCAGCGGTTGCCGCCAGCCTGTCATAGACAACCCGCCCCTCATCGTCGTAGTACGCACGATCCGCCGGTTGGCCGCCCAGTTCCTTGCCTCTAAAGGAATAGCGAATAGCGGCTTGCTTCAAGGTCACTGCCAGGTGCTCTTTATTGAAGTGCGGCAGGTAGCGGCTGTACGGCGCTGAACGCACGTCCACTACCACGTCGACGCCGTGCCTTTGCAGCAGCGTCAAGAACTCCTTTGGCTCGTGATTGGAGTGTCCGATGGTGAATACTGGATTCCGCGTTTCTGTCACGTAAGAAGTCTCCGTTAGAGTTCAATGATGGCTGCGATGAGCTTATAGGCGTATCCCTGATACGGTTCACCCAGACTAACGGTAAGGAAGCACTGACCGATTTGGTACCTGGCGTTTGGCCGGTTCAGGTATATCTGCTCATAGACGGGATCGGTAACCCAGAGACGATATTCCTCCCCGGCATAGCGGAATTGGCCTTTGATCCTCCGCTTGAAGTCGCCCTGCTCTATCCTGGGGGCGAAGACATCTAGCACTAGCTTACCAACTTTAATGAGCTGCAACGAACTTTTCACGGAAACTGCACGCTCAAGGGGCAGCCGGTCATTTCGTCCGTGATGCGTGTGGTAACCGTTTATCCAGAGTGGCCCAGCTGGCTCGGCAAGACCCTTGAGCGCGTCCGGCCCAATGCGCTCTGCTTTTCTCCAGCGACGATTCGGATCCAGCAGCCAATTCTCTTGCTGGTAGCCTTTCGGTCGCGGCTCACGTACCGGCACATCAATGACATCGAGCACACGCGGCTCGCTGCCGCCTGCGTACTGCCGTTCCCGTTCATCCACCGCCTCGTCTTCGCGGTCGCTGACGGGCCGTACCCAAGGGCCGGGACTGCCATCCGCCAAGAGTTCCTTGCCCGCGATGCACCGATCACCCTCTTTGCGCGAGTTGGCGAGACACACGATGCGCTTGACTGTGGTGGAGGTCTCCATAGCCCTGCTCCGTCAAGCGGACTTGACACCGCCAGACTACTCATGACTGTGTTGGTTCGATAATCCCAACATAGACCCTAAACCCGCAAGATCTTGACGATCGATGTGCAGGGCGGTGCGCCTAATCGTCTTTCTCAGCTTGGCCCGCGCCAGTCTGCGCCTTTGGAGGAACACCGGAGCCGCCCTGAGGAGGATTCTTGGGGTCTAAGTTGCCCCTCTCCGGCTGATAACCTTTCTCAAAAGGAATGTCGTTCCGGCCTTGAGTTGGCGCTTTCTCTGTGGTTCTTTCTTCCTTGCTTGACATCGAACGCCTCCTATTAATCAAAGAACTCTACAGCCAAGATATCATCCCTCAGTACTAGTATGCCTCGAGAGCGCTCGATTTTTCCGTCAGACTGAAACTTTCCGTCCTCATCAAGTTGCCAGACTTCTTCAATGTAGATTTGTTCGTCAGCAGGATATGAGGATGCGAAAGACTTCCGATCAAACTTGCCGCCGATTTTGCGACCGTCTCTCAGGTGGACAATGACCCAATAGACTTGCCTCTTGCTAAATACATAATCCCATGGTTTTCGCATAGGATGAATAGTAAATCTTGCGCCAAGTCGAGACGTGGATATCAGAAAGAACAAGATTGGCCATAGAATGGGAAAGATAACCATTGTGAGAACAAGCAGGATGATATCCCAAAGAATGTGCTTAATGGGAAAGTCACCAGATAGGGTTGGGACAATCAGTGGAAGAAGCACTGCGTAGTTGAGAGCACTATAGCCGACGGCTTCAAACAAGGATCGCGAGAAGTCACGGTATTCTCTTGGAACCAAAAGGTCGTAAACTTTCAGCGATATAAACCCAGGAATAAAAAAGAAGAGAAACAGGATGAGCCTATCTAGTTCCCAGATACTCACTTTAGATTCCTCCTCTTGGCATTGGCGCAAGCAGACTCAAAGTCTTCGCTAAGAGTAAGCGTATTACTATCGTGTGAGGGCAACACTCAAGGTTTAAGCGCCATAGGCGCCGATAGTGCATTAGTCCTAGTAGGTGGCCGGCGCGTAGACGTTCAGCGTACGGAGGGGTTCATCGCCGGTGCAGCGGAGTTCGTGGGGGTCGCCGGCGTCGATGATGAGCACGTCGCCGGGGGCAAGGGGGGCGGTTTCGTCACCCACGGTAGCTTCGCCCTGACCGGAGACGACGTAGACCACTTGATCGGAATCCGGGTGGTCGCTGGCGTGGAGGCCGCCGGTCTTCTCGCCGGGCCCGAGTATCAGAATACCGACTTGACTCTGTGCCGTGCCGGCAACAATGCGAAAGAGCGAGTCTTCTGCGAGAATCGGCGCGACGTTAAACGGTTTCATACCCTACCTCCGCGAGAGTGACAACGTTTAGGTAGATCTTAGCGTAAGTCGGATGAACACGTGGAGTAGAATTGTTGCGGCGAAGATCTCCCCTCTATCCAGGAACTTACCTCATAAGTCGGTCGACAAGCTGACTCGTGCTTCGACAAGCTCAGCACGAACGGCTTTTCGCTCTTTCCGTTCCCCCTGAGCCTGTCGCAGGGCAGGTTGACACAGAGCGACGCATTTATGAGAGAGTTTCCCAGGGAGAGTGAGTCTCTTGGAGGGATGCGGGGTATTGTACCTGCTGGCCCGGATAGCGCAACGTACGCCGCGTGCACGATACAGGGTAGGAATTCACACGCGTCCAGGCTACAAACCTACGCTACCGAACCGGCCTCCCCACGTAGGCAGGAATCCAGGATGTGTTCGCTGTGCCGGGCGCTGGATTCCGGCTTTCGCCGCAATGACGGATTAACTCTGGCGACGCTCTTCCCACAGGCTGCGCATGTCTTTTGCGCGTTGCAGGCAAAGTGCGTGTGAGTTGCCGGTGTTACGCCGAGGCTTCTTCCTTTTCGCGTTTGTGCGCCTCTACCACCTGTTCCTGGGTGCTGGCGGGCACTTGCTCGTATCCTATGAATTCAGAATAAAAGGTGGCGCGCCCTTGCGTGAGCGAGCGCAGGTCGGTAGCGTAGCGCAGCACTTCTGCCTGGGGCACTTCCGCTTCCACTTCCATAGTTCCGGGAGATACCATATCCATGTTGTGCACCCTGGCGCGGCGGCTTGTGAGATCGCCAATCACGTCGCCCATGCGGTCTTCCGGCACGCGCACCTTCATCTGCAAGACCGGCTCCAGGAGGACGGGTTTGGCCCTATCCATGGCTTCGCCAAGGGCCATGGACCCGGCAATTTGAAACGCCAGATCGGAAGAATCGACCGTGTGCTCTTTGCCGTCTACAAGCCTTACGCGGACGTCTACCACTTCGCCGCTGGCGAGCGTGCCCTCTTTCATGGCTTCGCGCACCCCCTTGTGCACCGCTTCGCGGAATGGGGCTGAAATTGCGCCGCCGAAGATCTTATCTACAAATTCGAAGCCCTCGCCTCTTCCCGTGGGCTCAATTTCGATATTGCAGACGGCGTATTGGCCGTGGCCGCCGGTCTGCCGTACAAAGCGTCCTTCGGCCGCGGCGGTGCCCATGATCGTCTCTTTATACGGAACTTTCACCGGTATGGTCTTCACGTCTGCGCCAAACTTGCGCTTCATGCGTTCCAGCGCGACGTTGATGTGTGTCTCCCCGATGCCGGAGAGGAGCGTCTGGCCCGTAATTGGTTGGCGTTCCACGTGCAGGCTGGGGTCTTCTTCCGTGACGCGCGCAAGCGCGCTACTCAATTTTTCCAGGTCTTCTTTCGACGTCGGCTCGATCGCGGCGGTGAAGAGCCACTGGGGGAACGTTACGGCCGGCAGCACCAGCGGTTGCTTGCGTTCGGTCAGCGTGTGGCTGGTAAGGGTCTCTGCCAGCTTGGCAACCGTGCCCAAATCACCGGCGGCAATGTGGTCTGCCGGTTCCTGCTCGCGGCCGCGCACCGTGAGCAACTGACCGATGCGTTCCTCAGATTCAGCATTTGCGTTCCAAACGCGGGAATCTGAGCTAAGCGTGCCTGAGTAGACACGGATGAAAGACAGTTTGCCGACGTAGGGATCCGCCAGGGTCTTGAAAACGAAAGCGGCAAGCGGACCATCGGAATCTGCGGCAAGCTCTTGCTCCTCGCCCTCCAGCGTCGCCTTAGCGGCAGCGGTCTCGGCAGGTGAGGGAAGATAGCGGACGATCGCGTCCATAAGGGCGTGCACGCCGACATTGCGCGTTGCGGAGCCGCACAATACCGGCGTCACTTGACCGGTCCGCACGCCTTCATGGAGCGCGGCCTGCAGCTCATCGGCAGTAATGTCCTCGCCTTCCAAGTACTTCTCCGTCAGATCGTCGTCGAGTTCCACCACGTTCTCGATGAGGGTCATACGGAACTCTTCCACCGTATCTTCAAGATCGTCGGGCACGGCGGCTTCAGTCACTGCGTTATCGGCATACAGGTAGGCTGTGTTTGACAAAATGTCCACCACGCCCTTGAAATCATCCTCGGCGCCGATGGGAACATGCAGCGGCGCGACACTGTTGCCAAAGAATTCGCGGAGGCTTTCCACAGTGCTGTCGTAGTCGGCATTCTCACGGTCCATGCGATTGACGAAGATCAAGCGCGGGAGTTCATGGGCGGTAATCCGCTCCCAGGACTCTTCAGTTCCTACCTGCACGCCGCTGGCCACGTCGACGACCAGCACCGCGCCGTCCGAAACGTGGAGAGCGCTGGCTACCTCTCCGGAAAAGTCGGCGTAACCTGGCGTGTCGAGTAGATTGATCTTGGCATCGCTCCACTCTACCGGCACAAGCGAAAGATTGAGAGAGATCTGGCGCTTGACCTCGTCCGGATCGTAGTCCGAGACCGTGCTGCCGTTGTCTACGGAGCCAAGACGATTGATCGCACCGGTCGCGAAGAGCATTGCTTCTGCGAGAGAAGTCTTGCCTGCGCCCACGTGGGAATAGAGCCCAACATTACGAATCGTGTCCGTCGCATACGCCTTCATACGGTTTGTACCCTTACTGGAGAAAGAGGTATAGTGCACTTAAGTCTGGCATTATATACTAGAGCGTAGCAACGCATCAAAGCGTCTTTGTCGCGGGTGCCAGGAGCCCTTGGTAGATTTGCCGGATTGTAGTTCCTTCTTAGGGTTGAGTGCCCTGACTCTTTGTCTATCCACAGCTCACTACGCGACTGGCGACACAATTCTTCCCAATTGATACCCGCCCCGCTGGATTACAGTTTCAGGTAGCGGCGGCCAATTCTACATGCAGCGGGCATGAAGTACACGCATGTCTTGTCCGTAGTTCGTCTCCGGGAGAGAGAAAGCGAGGTCTAGGTGCAGACATGAAGACTTTTCGGGTCGTAGTACTGGCGCTGGGAGTTATTCACGCGCTTCTCGCCGCATTGACAGCCTTAACGGGCGGCTTCGCGGACGGCGGAGACCTCTGGTCGCGCCTCACGCTCATGCTGATCCACCCCGTCACGGCCGCTGTGCTCCTGTATATGGTTATACTGCGTGAACCGTCTCGCAGGCTGCTGATGATTGGGTCGGCACTCATATTGGTAAACATGCTTGCCGATGCCTCGTTGGCGCTCTCCATCCTGTCAGGAAACATGAAAGGCGACTGGTGGCTGGCACTGGTCTTTTCGGCGGTCCCGCTCCTCGGCCTGATCTACGCGGTGACGTTGCTCACCCGCCGCGCCGAGTAGTAAATGCTGCTCAAGAGTCGTGCCAAGCTACAATCTGCGTCCGGTAAGCATGAAATCGCGCTTGCTTGGAACACCTACTACTCGAGGAAAAGGTCCTCTCGTCCAACGTAAAGGAAAGGGGCCATGGCGCAAATCACTAAGCTAGAACATTCGGAAGCTGTACTCTCTGCGGGAGCCTATACGCTGCGGGAAACTGCGGTTCTCCTTCGCGCAACCACTCCTCCTCCAGGCGTAAGCCTAAGACAGTGGAAACTGCGACACGGCGAGTTTATCGAAGCTACAACTCACCACTTGTCGCAATGGATTCGTCGTGGCATGGAGTGGGAAGACCCGCTTAGGGTGTCTAGTAGAGACCGTGTGATAACCTTCGCTGATCTCGTGCGTTTGCGCATGATTGCCTTGTTCCGTTCCCGCAACATAGCTTACAAGGCTATTCTGGCAGCCGAGGATTACATTCGCCATCTGAGAGGCATTCCACAACCCTTCATTACCGAAGAAATGTGGACTGCACGTTCAGAGGTATTTGTGCAATTCACTGGAGAGCTCATTGCGGCGTCGCAGTACGGTCAGCTTGCCTTTAGGGACTTGATGTCTGAATTTCTGGCTCCCGCGCATCACGGTCTCTTGTTTACGTCTGGAGGGAAGCCCGCCCGGTGGAACCCTTCTCCAGCAGTAGTCATTGATCCTGAAATTCAATTTGGTGCGTCTTGCATAGATGGCACGCGAGTCGAGACGCGCTCGCTGTGGTCGCTCAATCAGGCCGGTGACAGCGAAGAATGCCTCGCAGAGGCATTCAACTTGCAGAAGGCTCAAGTAGAGGACGCGATAGAGTGGGAGCGTCTTCTTTCCAATGCCGCCTAGGTCAATTCGGTTCTTTCTCGATGAAAACCTGCCGCCACAAGTCGCACGAGCCCTAGCGCTGGTTGGTTACCCGATCACGCATCCGGAGGATCACGATTAGCGCGGCGAAAAGGACCCCGACCTAATTGGGTGGCTAGGACGAAACCAGTTCGTCTGGATTACGAAAGACGATGACGCCAGAAAGAGGTACATCAATCAAATTGGGCAAGCAGGAGTTTCAGTCGTTTGGGTTCGGGGACTTGACGGAAGAAAAAACAGGGTCAACACACAGCAAGTGCACCTTATGTTGACCGTAAAGCTGCAAGATCTTGTAGAAAAACTGCAGGAGGCTACCGTCCCGCGCCACTTTATGCTTTATCTCTCGGGTAAGCGGCCGGTCCTAAAGCCGCTGCAAGCTGATACTATCCAGCCTCGTAAAGCCCTGCGTGCCCGGAAGGGACGCTGATGTTCCGAATAGAATGCTTTGCGCCCTATAGCAAGCGCGGAGCCGCAGTTATCCATCGTGTATGTCCTTAAGTGGCGGATTTATGATCTTAGAGTCTGTTTCGCATAGCGGCGATACAACACATCGTCTACAGGTAAATTCTGAATTGAAGGGCTGAGTCCAGTCTCATAATTGGGCAATTGCAGCTCTCTCTAACCGAATGGGGTGCGTGATGGCAAGCCAACTTATTGGATCGTTCCACACGCGGAGTGCGGCGCTCCTCGCGGTAGAGGAGCTGGCGGTGCTTGGCTTCGAAGTGGAGATGGTCAAAGTCGAGCACGAAGGCTCTCGGGCTGCGTTGATCCGCCTTGTCCTACGCGGCGCGCAAGGGGGCGTTATCGGCGGGGCGCTGGGTCTCGGCACGGTCTTCGTCGTGCCGAGCGAATTCTTACTGCCAGTCATGGTTTTGTGCGGCGCGGCCGGCGCGCTTCTCAACATTCGCCTGACCAGTCAAAAGGCGCTCCCGATAGAAGTGCAAGATACCAGCGTCCAAGCCCTTGTGGTCGTGCGGTGCACCGACCTTGATACCGCGACGATGATTCTCAGAAAAGAGGGGAGCACCGCAATAAAACTCACGGGAGCGCAGGCGGTTGCGGACGTTGATGCGGACGCGCCGAACCGCGCCTAAGCGTTCTAGTGAGTCCTAATGTGAATTGACGACCGGCGCGGCACGCACCACTCAATTCTCTTCCTGCTGCTCCACGTGCTCGAAGCGAGCCGCAAGCTCTGCAGCCGTCGCGGCCTGTGCCACCTCATCCGTACCACTATAGACCCGTGCCACCGGTGTACTGTCTGCTACTGCCATTCCTCGCGCAGCTAGCAGGTCCGCGTCTTGCTCCGGATCAAGCCATTGCACGATTTGACCCGGCGTATGGATGCGCAGCGCCTGTTGAAACAGGGCGTGTGCCGCTGGCGCGGCGCGCGCGCCGACCACGAGAATATGCGTCGGCTCGCGCAGCAGACGGTCTACCGCCTGTCCGTAGGGCGCGCCAAAATGCCCAAAGTACCGAAACGAATCTGCATAGTTTGCGAGTGCCGTCTGGGCGCTCGAGCGATAGTCTTCCCTGGTGGTCAGACGCCACAGGCGAATCAGGAGCTCAGCCACTGCCGCTGTATCTGCCATCACCTCCTGACGCTGGGCCAGGAGCCCCAGCGGCGCCTCCGACTCTTCGTCACCCCAAGCAGCGGCGAGTCTAGGAACGCTGTCCCAAAAGCCGCCGGTCGCAGGATCATGATGGACGCGCAGGATGTGGTTGGCTACCGCCTGCGCTCGGTCCAAATACTTTCGCTGGCCTGTGATTTCGTAAGCCTGCACCAAGGCGCGGGCGGCGGCGGCTTGGTCCGGCAGCCACCCCCAGCCGTACGCGGTTCCGATCGGGTCGCAGTCTTCGACCAGGTCGCAGGCTTCGACCAGGTCGCAGGCTTCGACAGGGTCGCAGGCTTCGACAGGGCCGCAGGCTTCGACAGGGTCGCAGGCTTCGACAGGGTCGCAGGCTTCGACAGGGTCGCGGGCTCCGCTCCAATTGCGCGCGATGCCGCGTTCCGGGTCCCACATCGCGTGCCAGAGATGCGATAGGATCGCAACCGCGTGGTCGCAGTAGGCGGAGTCTTCCGTCGTGCGGTAGGCATCCAGGAAAGCCTGCGCCGCCAGCGCATTTTCCTTGGCGTGGACTACCGGATCGATGCATGTTTCGCCGAACGCGATCCGTTGCGCCGCAGGCAGGTTGTAGTACGCGTCCGGGGCAAAGAAACCCGCGTAGAACGCTCCGGAAGCGGGATCGCGCAGCTTCGCGACCAAGAACTGCAGCACACGCGCGCCGGTCTGTGTGAAGCTTTCCTCACGAAAGACGTGTGCGGCTTCCATGTAGAGCGAGGCCAGCGCCGCATTCTCTTCCAGCGTGCATTCACGTTCCGGGTCTTCCCACAGGGCGTCGTTGGCAAAACGGAAGAATACCCCATCCTCCCGCTCGAAGAGGTTGCTCAGCGCCATGATGTCGAGGGAGTGTTTGACCAGCGCGGCCAGATCGTAGTCAAGCGCATGCTGGCACCACTCCAGCGCAAGGCCCAGCGCTTCCGTATGGGTGAATTTGGGAGCGTCGCCGAGACCGCCGTTCACGTGGTCGAACGCGGCGGTGATGTAGGCGACCGATTCGGCGGCGATTGCGGGCGTAAGCACGCCGTCCGTGGCCTTCTCAGCAGCCTCAGCCTCCCGCCGCTTTTCTTCCAACGCGCCGAGCTTCTCGCGGATGGTGTCGCGATTCTTGCGGTACTCTTCGGCGAGTTCCACCAGAAAGTCGCGCATCTCCTGCACGGGAATGTAGGTAGCCCCCGCCATGAGCTCGCCTTCCGGCGTGAGAAATGCTGTGGTGGGCCAGCCGCCGCGGTTGTAACGCCGGTCGATGTCGGGACGTTCGGCGGCATCCACCCGCACCGGCACGAACTCGGTTTTGATGAGATACTGCACCGTGTCGTCGGAATACGCCCGCTCGTCCATGAGATGCGACCACTGGCTCCACGCCGTAGTGATGCAGAGCAGGATAGGCCGGTTGCGCGCTTGCGCCTCGGCAAACGCCGCTTCCGACCACGTGCGCCAGGGGATGAGGTGCGCGCTGTGCGGGCGGGGCGAGAAACGATACTGCTGTGTGAGTGGACCGGGATGGTACATGGCGTTCTTCACGAGAGATTACTTGTGTAGGTGACTCCATTATACCGAGAGGCCGCATTGGCTACCGCGTGACTGTCCGGGTCAAGCGAACCGGGTTCCAGTGTCCTGCTGCCTACCAGTCGGGCGTCAGTTGACGATGTCTGACGCGAATCGTGTACGCGCTGCCAATCCGATTCCATGCGGTTTCCCTCCTTTGACGGACCGGCAAAATGCAGGCTAGAGTGCCTAAGTGGTCTACTGAAATCTGATAAACCGTCGCCAAGTCTAAAGGAGAGGCGGATTCAATGCGCGCGTTTGAACTCGACGTGCACATGCGGGCAGTCGGCACGTGGGTTGATTGGAGCCATACCGTGGATACGTTCAAGTCAGGCGATCCCGGCTTGAACGTGCGCGGCATTGCCGTGGCGTGGCAGAGCCAGTTTTCTACGCTCAAAGCCGCGCACGCGCAGGGATTCAACTTCTTCGTAACCCACGAACCCACCTTCTACGTGCACCGCGATGACGATCCCGGCGCATATGCCGATACCTACACAGAAGCAAAGGGCCTCTGGCTGGCGGAGACCGGCATGGTCGTCTACCGCTGCCATGACGTGTGGGACGTGATGCCGACGCACGGCATCCGCGATAGCTGGGCGCGGGGTCTCGGACTGGAGGGGCCGCCGCTGACCGAGGACGAGCGCCACTGGTATGGGCTCTATGCGGTGCCAAGCCAAACTGCCCAGGCCTTGGCGCAGAGCCTGGCCGCGCGGCTCAGCGCCATTGGACAGGACCAGGTGCAGGTGGTCGGCGACCTCACGCGCACGGTGGAGCGCTTGGCCATCGGCACGGGCGCCGCCTGCCGCGTGCCTCACATGGCGCAACTGCGCGACAAGGAGGGCAACCCGCCCGACGCACTGCTGGTGACCGATGACGGCATGAGCTTCTGGCGAGACGGGAGTTGGGCGCTGGACCGCGACCTGCCCCTGCTGGTCGTAAACCACGCCACCGCCGAGGAGTGGGGCATGCGCTCCCTGGCAGAGTACCTAAAGGCACACTTCCCCGGCGTTCGTGTGCAGCACTTTCCCCAAGGCTGCCAGTATCAAAGCATACGCGCCGAGGATAGCCAAGTGCCATAACTCTGTTGACACGCTCTTGCCATGGTCGGCTCGCTCATATGCGGCCAGCCGTTGCAGGGACTTGAATCCAGAGCAGACTCACGACCGTTCTTCGGGCCCCCTTACGCCGCAGCAGATTCTGGCATCGCCATCGCCGGAACCACTTGAGCAAACTCATCACTCTAGTACTCAAAGAGCCACTCCCTCGTGCGAGACCTCCCTCTCTTTCCTTAACATATTCCTCTGCCCTAAGCGACTCTTGTAGAACCCCTTTACCGTGATGGGGAAATCCGGGTGGTGCAGGGTGAAAGTTGGCTGCATAGCGAGTATTCTCAAGCTACCCTCAACCTTCTGGATTCCGGCTTCCGCCGGAATGACGGAGCTGTGCAAAGGTCTCCGTCAAGGGAGTGGAGACTTCCTCGCTGCGGCAAGAGTTCTGCAAAGTTTGCTCTAGCGAGACCCTTGTAAGACCCTGCCCAGAGGCCCAAGACTTACTCCCTCTCCCTGGGGAGACCTTTGCATAATCCTCGCCACAGCGCGGATGTCCCCTCTCCCTCGACGGGAGAGGGCTAGGGTGAGGGTGAATCTTTGCAAGTGCAACCTAGCCCCGCCTTCCGTCGAGAGTGAGGTAAAGTTCCTGCAGAGCCGATGGGCCAAGTGGCCTCCAGACTTGCGAACGAGTGCCCGGCGAAACTGCCGACCTCTCGTCCTAACGACAGGTAAACGTGCCTGGAAGTTAAAATACCTGCCTATGCGGCATTTCCACTGCGCATGCCTTTGAGTCGAGTGCTATTCTTTACAATAGGCGTGACGTGTGAGAATTGAAGAATTAGCTCGAACGCAATTGCGGTGAACTGACAAGAAAGAGGCAACCATGTCCCAGTTTCATGAGCGCTACGGGCTGACGCCCATTATCAATGCCTGCGGCAAGATGACGCATCTGGGCGCGGCGGCGGTGCCGCCGGAGGTCGTGAGTCGCGTCGCGGAGGCCATGTCGGAGTTCGTAGACATGCCGGAATTCCTGAAGGTGGCGGATGCGGCCATTGCCGACGCCACCGGCGCCGAGGCCGGCACGGTGACCCACTGCGCGGCGGCGGGCATCACCGTGACCTGCGCAGGGGCCATGACCGGCGACAACCTCGGCAACGTGCTCTCCCTGCCCGACACCACCGGCATGAAGAATGAGGTCATTATCCAGAAGGGCCATGCCGTCAATTTCGGCGCGCCGATTACTCAGATGATCCGCATGACCGGCGCGACCGTGGTGGAATTCGGCGAGGTCAACCGGGCCCTGCCCGAGCATATGGCCCGCGCCATTACCCTTAACACGGCGGCAGCAGTCTTTGTGCTCTCCCACCATACCGTGCAACATAACCAGCTTTCGTTCGCGGAGTTCGTGGCGATTGCGGACGCTCACGGCGTGCCCGTAATCGTGGACGGTGCGGCGGAGGCCTTTCTGGCGCGCGAGTTGTTGGAACAGGGCGCGGCTGCGGTGGTTTTCAGCGACCAGAAGCATCTCAACGGCTTTACGGCCGGTGTCGTTGCGGGCAGCCGCGAGCTCATTGACGCCACCGCCCGCCAGACCATGGGCCTGGGCCGCGCCATGAAACCGACGAAAGAAGGCATTGTGAGCGTCATCGCCACCATGGAATGGCTGCGCACGTTCGACCGCGACGCCTATTTCGCGGACATGGACGCAAAAACAGACCCCGTGGTTGCAGCCATGGCGGACATCCCCGGCATCACGGCAATATCTGAGCCGGACATCACCGGCAACCCGCAGGCGCGGGCGAAGATCATCGTCGATCCCGCCGTCACCGGCACGACGGCTGAGGCAGTCTGCGAAGCGTTGAAAGCCGGCACGCCGTCCATCCACCCCCGCGCCCACCACGTAGATGAGGGGTTCTTCTATATAGACCCCGTCGAATTGCGCCTGAGCGAGGTACCGACCGTGATAGCGCGGCTGCAGGAGATCTTTCAAAACGCCAGAGTTCCGGTCGAGGTGTGAGAAGAACAGATTACGAATAATAGGGAATGGCGGTTATCAGTACGCAAGACTGTGCATCACAGCGTCAGAACGGTCTGTCATGCCACTTACGAGAGAAGACGTAGTTCAGACTATTTTCCAACACCGCCAGGAAATTGCAGAACTCGGCGTTGCCGCCATTGGGCTGATTGGCTCAGTCGCACGCGATGAAGCCCAAGATTGCAGCGACCTGGACGTCGTTATTGACTTGCCCCCAGAACATCAAACTCTGCGGGAATACTTCGCCATTATCGATTACCTGGAGGCACAGTTCGGCAGCCACGTAGACGTGCTCATGCTCGACACACTGCGGCCAAGGTTTCGCCAAGCCATCGAGAGGGACATAATTTGGGTAGACCTGGGTAGAGCAGGTACCCAGCATGAAGACGCCAAGCCTCTTACATAACCGGTACTCGTTCCGCATGCGCCGCAACCGCTTTCGTCAAGGACTCGGTTGCCTCTCCCGATACTTGTGAACGAGATCGCACGCGCCGATAACCGCTGCCGCTACGTCCTCGCCGCGGCCAAGGTGCTGCATGGCTTCGTACATGGCAATGTATTCCCAGCCGGGCTCTGGCTCCGGAATCGCCCGTCCATGTGCCAGCGCGTGCTGTATCGCGGCCACTTCTGACTGACGGAGGTCAGTGCGAAATTCTGACAGCCGCGCGACCGCCGCCCTACCGGCGGGTATCGAGGCCTGCTGCTGCATGGCGCGGTTGAAGCCCAGCAGCGCCGTGTACGCCTCCTCGGGGCGCTTTGTCCGCGCGGCAATCGCGAGACCAAGGCCGGCTCTCATGGGCACGGCATGCACTCTTCCCCGAGGCAGCGGAGCCATGCGAAACCCTCTCAGGTCGAATCGCGAAAGGGGATGATCATAGAGCATTGCCGGCAGCGAGCTTCGATTGAAGAGTAACTCCTGCAAGTCGACGCCGGTAAGCGGTGGCGAGACGCGCTGCTTGTGCATCAGGTCCTGCACGAATTGCAGGGCCGCCCTCGCCGCCGGTTCCCGCAACCGGCATTGTGAGCTCTCCGGATCAAGTACCATCGCTTCGTTCTGCCACAGCGCCCACCAGACCTCCTCCAAATGGGCGACCAGCCCCCAGCGGGCCACCGTGCCGTCTTCCGAATACGTGGTGAGCCTCGCGGCGTTCTCCGCCAAGTCGTGCCAGTTCCAGCTTGCGTCCGGTGGCGGCACGTCGTGTTCCTTGAGGAACGCTTCATCGTAGTAGAGCATGAGCGGACGCGCGGCGATGGGCAGTCCGTAGAGAACGCCGCTGCTGCGGAATTCGCTGACTACACTTGGGAAGAACTCCCGCTCCAGAGCTGCATCCGCGGAGTCGCTGAAGGGGTCCAACGGCAGCAAGAGTCCCTCCCGTCCCAGCCAGTGCGCCTGGTGCGGCTGCACGGTCACGAGGTCTGCCTCGAAATCCTCCAGCATTGCCTCCGCCGCCTTCAGGGCCTGCGCCTTCACCTCCTCGAACTCTTTAGCGGATATCTGCGTTTGATAGAATACCGGGTCCAACTCGTAAAAGAAGCGCAGCGCAACACGGTATCCGACCCGCGTGGGCCCTAGCTTATTCTCTTTATCCGCCTCCAGCGTACTTACCGTCCGGATGTACTTTTCCTCCGGCCACCCAGTGAACGGAAAGCCAAACGCAAACTGCTCTTGACCAACGGCCGCCACTCTTATCTCAACTCCCGGCGGAGGGCTCGGCGAGGATGGCGGAGAATCTAGGGTGCTACAGCCGGCAGCAAGCGCCGCTGTGCCTGCGAGTAACGACCGCCGTGAAAGCATCGCCCGGCTCCTTTCGGTACCACTGGCCAAGCGCCCTTTCTTGCAGTCTACGCCAAAGAATGGCAAGTTCAACCAACTTACCGGTTTCTCTTTCCGCCTTTCCTGTGGTTACATACTAGGCAACGGTTATCTACACTACGATTCGGTCGCCAGACGGCTGGAAGCGCCAAGGCCACAACCGCCTGCTGGCATGGGGCAAGAAACCAAAGCACGAACGAGGAGTCCTGTATGCCATACCAACTCTTCTGGGGCGACATCCACAACCACTGCGGCATCAGCTACGGGCACGGCAGCCTGGAGCGGGCGCTGACATTGGCGCGGCAGCAGCTTGATTTTGCCTCCGTTACCGGCCATGCCTTCTGGCCGGACATCCCCACCGACCGCGAGACGTTTGGCGCCATCATCGATTACCACCAGGAAGGTTTCGCCAAGCTGCACAGGAACTGGGACACGGTGCAGGATACGTTCGCGTCGTTCGACGATGGGCAGGGCTTCGTTCCGTTTCTCAGCTACGAGTGGCACTCGCGGGGCTACGGCGACCATCATGTGCTTTACAAGGGTACGCATGGGCCGCTGCTGGGCGGCGATACGGTGACAGACCTGCGCGAGAGCCTAATCCAATCTGGACAGCCGTTCATCCTCGAACCCCACCACATCGGCTATCCGCTGGGTGGACGCGGCATCAACTGGGACGCCTACGACCCCACCTATTCGCCCATCGTCGAGACTTACTCCATGCACGGCTGCTCCGAGAGTGACGAAGCGCCGTACCCCATGCTCAACACCATGGGGCCGCGCGACCACAACAGCACCATTCAGGCCGGGCTGGAGCGTGGACATCGCTTCGGCATTGTGGCTTCCACCGACCAGCATTCCGGCTATCCGGGTTCCTATGGCGACGGCCGGCTGGCGGTCTACGCCACGGAGCTATCCCGCGATGCCATCTGGGACGCGCTCTGGCAGCGCCGCACGTATGCCGTCACTGGCGACAAGATGGCGGTTGGTTTCCATATTAATGAAGCCATGCTCGGCGGTGAGACCCACGGCAGCAAGCGGCAACTCAGTATCAGCGCGGAGGGGTCCGACTTCTGGGACACAATCGAGGTAATTAAGAATAGTAGGGTCTGGCGGCGGTGGGCGCCCCTGCCGAGCTATCTGGTACCGGAGGAGAGCCGCCGCTTCCGCGCCAAAGTGCACATCGAGTGGGGGTGGTCTGCGGTTGACCAAGATGCTGATTGGGAGATGGCGGTGCGCTTGAACGACGGCGTTATTCTGGATTGCGAGACCTGCTTCCGCGGCGATCCGGTGCTGCGCCACGAGCAAGTGGAGGGCGTCGCCGAGACGATACCCCACGCCGTGGAGGAACAGTCCGCGCAATACATAGCCTGGCGCTCGGTGACGCGCGGCAACGTGACCACCCGTCACCCCACCACCCAGGGGCTTATTCTCCACCTGGAGATGCCGGTCGGCGCGACCCTTTCCCTCACGGCCAACGGCTACACGGCGGAACATACGCTGGCAGACTTGCTCAGTGCCACACGCGCCCACCACACGGACGGCTTTCGCAGTCCCGCTGTGCGCATTCACCGCGCCGTGCCCGCACAGGACTACACCTTTGCCGCCACCGTCGTGGATAACGAGCCGGAGCGGCCCACGGACTACTATTACGCACGCCTCGCCGCGCGCAACGGCCAGCTCGCCTGGACGACGCCGGTATGGGTGACGAGCTAGAACAACAACGCTAGTGCGTGCTTGCCGCGCAGCGAAAAGACTCCCGGCCCACGGTTCGTCGGGCAAGAGCCGGAGTGGGGAATACGCTGGGCAGTCTTGCGGAATGAGGCCGTAGCTGTTGACAAAGCCAGCACACTAGCCTAATTTTATTGGTAGCATGGAAGCCTGACCGTGTTGCGGCGACTGCATTTCAAAGAGTGTTGTACACTTGCCGCATGTAGAGGAGGTGCGAAACACGGGGATTCGGGCCTACCCAAGCCACACCGCGCACAATGCGCACTTGAGTACGTTGCACGAAGTGTATAGGTATTGGCAAGGAGACAGCAAGAATGAAATCTCGTTTTTCGAGACGAACCATCCTCGGCGGCATGGGCGTCGGCATCGCTGCCACGTTCGCGGCGGCCTGCGGCGCGGCTGCCGGCACGGCTCCGGCCGGCGACACGCCGGCAGAGTCCGAGGAGATGGAAGCCAAAGACACCATGATGGAGAAGCAGAAGGTGCTCTATTGGTCCCACACGACGCAGCCTTTCCATGAGGACATTGGCGCCGAGATGGTCGCTGAGTTCAACGCGTCACAGGATGAGGTCGAGGTATTTGCCGTCGGTACCGCGTACGGCGATACCAAGAGCAAGCTTCCCACCGTGGTTGCGGCGGGCAGCGCCCCTGATATCTCGTTCCTGGACCGCTACATCACGAAGTCGCATGCCGCAGTAGGCGCGACTATGGACATCACGCCGTTCGTGAAGGCTTCCGCCGTGATGCAGCCGGACGACATTTGGGAGCGCATTCTCAATGACGTGACGTATAAAGGCCGCCACTTTGGCTGGCCGTGGGGCCCGGACACCCGCACGCTCTTCCTGAACCACGACATCCTGATCGAGGTCGGCCTCGATCCGGAAGAACCGATCGGGAACTGGGAAGACTTTCACAACGCGTCGAGCAGGATCCACACGTTGGAAGGCGAGAACATTACCCGCCTGGGCTTTGTGCCAAACTGGGGCAGCGCCGGTATCATTGCCGGTTGGATGATTCCTTATTGGCAGCAAGGCATGGATCTCACCAGCGCTGACGAGTCCAAGGCCACCATGGACAATGCGGAGATGGTTGCGGCGCTGGAGCACAGCACCCGCTTCTACGACGCGCAGGGCGGCTGGGACGCCGTGCAGGCCTTCCGCGGCGATATCTCGCCAGCACTCGTGTTTACCGGCGGTGGCGTCGGCATGTTCTTTGATACCTACAGCACGCCCAAGAATACGGCGTTCGCTGAGGAATACGCCAAGATTAACTACAGCGTAGTATTTGAGCCGTATCCGGACGACGGCGAGCCCGCGACCTACGGCGGTGGCTGGTCCAACGTCATTCCTACCGGCGCGAAGTCCGCTGAGGGCGCATTCAAGTTCCTCGAGTTCCTCTTCATGGAGCCGCAGGACCGCCGCTGGGCCGATCGCTGGGACCGCATTCCGGTGCGCAAGTCCGTTGGCCGGAGCGAAGAGTTCATCCAGGGTGACCCCGACCGCGCACACGCCATCGACGAGATGCCGGGCGCGCACTGGGTGGTCACCGCAGCCGGCGGCCCGGACATTCTCGGCGCGCACATCCAGCTCAGCCGGGATGCCTGGCAGCACCTGAAGACCATTCCCGAGGCCATCAAAGAGGCCGAGCAAAAGACCCAGCAACTGATGGACGAGTGGGAAGCCAACTCCGTCGTACAGTAAGACTGGATCGCTCGCAGACTATCATAGGTCTGAGAAACAACAGGTCTGGGACGTTTTCGTCCCAGACCTGTTGGATTCTGTGGGAAGTCTTGAGTGCCTGTGTTTCTTTACGCCTGTAATCTAAAGCAACGTTGACCAAATTGACTTTGTAGTATATAATTCACCCATAGGGTGAATCATGGAAGTCACTTTCAGATCAAAACAGTTGAAATTGTGTTACGAAGAGTCAGCCAAGGCCGTCCAAAAGTGGGGACAGGCCGTTGGGCGTAAGTACATCACCCGAATCAACGAACTCTACGCGGTCAAAGACTTCCAAGACGCCTACAACATTCGTTCGATGCGCCTTCACGCCTTGAAAGGAGGAAGGAAAGGAGAGCTGTCCATCAATCTTACAGGACAGTGGCGCCTCATCGTAACCAAGGGAGAAACCGAGGAACACGTAATCGTACAGAACGTGAGTAACCACTATGAAGACTGAAACTTCGCGTGTGTACTCCGACATGCCAATTCCTCCGGGCGAAGTGCTTGAGGAGGAAATCGAGGCTCGCGGCATGACCCAGAAGGAGCTTGCGGCGAGGCTTGGCAAACCTGCACAGGCAGTAAACGAGATTATCAAGGGGAAGAAGGCCATTACCCCAGACACTGCGATAGGTCTCGGGAAAGTGCTAGGTATTAGCCCGCATTTCTGGAGCACTCTCGAAGCCGACTATCGCATGACTCTGGCTCGGAACCGAGAGCGGGAAGCAATTGCGGCTAACGTGCAATGGCTGGATGAATATCCAATCAGGGAGATGATCAGGCGCGGTTGGATACAGGCCGGGCGGGACAAAGAGAGCAAACTAGAGGCTTTGCTGAGCTTTCTTGGAGTAGCCGACGCCAAGCCGCAGGTGTACCAGGAAGCGGTCGGCTTTCGCATTACTGAGGCTGGGCAGCAGAATATCTCTATGGGTGCTCTTGCGGCCTGGCTCCGCAAGGGGGAGCTTGAAGCGGAGGAAGTGCAGACGGCTGCGTACGACGAGGACGCTTTCCGTCAGGCTCTCGTCGCCATCAGAAGTATGACCGAAGACCCACCGGAGGAATTCGATCCAGCCATGAGAGCGCTTTGCGCGGGAGCAGGGGTAGCGTTCTGCGTGGTTCAAGAATTGCCCAAGAGCGGTGCAAATGGCGCCACACGGTGGCTGTCCCAGCAAAAGGCTCTGATTCAGATGAGCCTCCGCAACAAATGGGCCGACATCTTTTGGTTCAGCTTTTTCCACGAAGCCTGCCACTTGCTGAATCACCGCAGTCTAAGACGCGTGGTGATTGACGGTCTAAACTCCGACCCAGACATGGCAGAGATTGAGTCAGAAGCAGACCGGTTCGCCAGAGATTTCATCATCCCGCCAAGGCAATGGAGCGAATTCTGCAACGCGGGCCTCTTCACGCCAAACCCCGTTAGGGAATTCGCGCAATCGGTTGGGGTAGCCCCGTTTATAGTCGTGGGAAGACTACAGAAGGAAGATTTGATTGGCTATAGCCAACTTACGTCACTGAAACGACGGTACGAATGGGTGGCCGACTCAAACAGCTAGTGTAGACTTGCAGCCCAATTGCTAGGGAGGCTACAGACGTGGGTCCTGAAGAACCCTAATCCAGCCAACCGAATCAAGAATATGGATAGACAGGAGATGCTATGAATTTCACTCACTATGATCTTGGTCAACTCAAAGGCGGTGAGATTGTCGAGGTCACCCTCTCTGGAAACGCAGCCAATGTCAGGTTACTCGACAACTCAAACCTGAGTAGCTATCGCAATGGCCGGCAACACAGATACCATGGCGGATTAGCGAGGAAGTCTCCTATTCGGTTGTCGATCCCACGTTCAGGTCACTGGCATGTGACAGTTGACATGCAGGGCTTACGAGGTAATGTTCGTTCTTCCGCGCGAGTACTTCCAAGTGCTCTGCCTCCGCTCCGAGAGGCTCCCCTATCTCAAGTACCCAGTTTGGTCCAGAATCCTATGTCTGATGATTCACCAGATACTGCCAGGGAATACGACGTGTTCATCTCACATGCATCCGAGGACAAGGACGAGATTGTACGCCCTATGGCTAATGCACTCGTAGCGGAGGGGTTAGTTGTTTGGTATGACGAATTTGAACTGCGGATAGGGGACAGTCTGCGTCGCAAGATAGACCATGGACTCGCCAAATCTCGGGTTGGGCTCGTAGTGGTATCTGAGGCATTCATCGCAAAGGGATGGACCAACTACGAGCTTGATGGAATCATCACAAGAGTCGCAGATGGAAACCAAGTTCTACTTCCCATCTGGCATAACATCTCCAAGGATGCCGTAGTCGAATATAGTCCGTCTTTAGCAGATAAAATTGCCCGCAGTACTGCGACACATACCATTGAGGAAATAGCCACGGAGATTGCGGATCTGATTCAATCTCGTTCTACGTAATCGCCGGTGTCAATTAGCTAGTAGCAAGGTCTAAGCTTCAGGGACAGCGAGCAACCTTGTCACCAACTCCTCGATTTCCTGCGCGATGCCGTCGTTCTTGAGAGCGGAGCGGATGTGCTTGCGGGCGGTGACGAAGTACATTCCTTCTTTGAGGGGGACGTTGGCGGCGACCTTGGCGGCGCGGGCGGCGGCCGCGGCGAGTTTACGGTGTAGGGGATCTTTGACATTGAAGAGGGGAATGGGCAACTCGAACATGAGCTTATCGAAGTCTCGCGTGCCCCATTGGCCGCGGCTTTGCATGTGGGCCACACGGCTGCGCGCGGCCTCACTATTGATGATAGCAATCAGGTACTGCGCCTCGCGTTTGCCGGTGGCGGCCCAATATAACTTATGCTCCAGAACCCCTTCTCTATCCGTGAGAATGGTGGCCGCAGATAGCTTGCCGGAAGCGGCATAGACCACTCGCACTGACGGCGTCGGGAACTGTGCCCTGAGTTTGCCAAAGTAGTCCAGTTGCTCGCTGAACGACATACGTCCCGCGCCGTGGGTGTCCCACAGACGTTCCGCCTCTGTCAGCCACGCGCCGAGGTGGGGATAGCCGGCCTGTTGCGCGGCCTGGGCATCGAGCAGACGCTTACCGTCAGGATCCCAGGGAATGATGCCGTCTACGGGCCGAAGTAGGCGATACGGCGCAACGGATTCACCGAGGTAGACCGGCTGCACGAATTGCTTCTCCATTTGTTGTTGAAGGGACGGTAGGCCTTTCCATGGTTCTTTCTCTTGGCGTGTACGACGGCTCCGCAGGATGGGCGCGTCCGCCGCACTCCCTAAGACACCCACCGAGGAGACTTCTTCTACAATGCACAGCATGCGGGGGAAAAGCGTAGCGCCGTTGCGGAACTTCGCCCGATAGGCCGATCCGCCGGTACGTTTCCCGCCGGTAGGCCACGGTACTGGGGCGTGCGAAAGGTACTGCGCCGCCTGTTCAGGTGTGGCGTCGCGCCGGGGAAGCGTGCCCGTGTACGCTGCGACTTGCTTTGGCAGCGCGCTAGTATCGCCTACGCGCCCGATGAGCACGCACGACGGCACGGGAAAGAGCGGCTGCACAGACTCGTCAAACGTCCAGGCTTGCCGAATTGCGGCCTGAGCAAACACCACGTCCCCTACTCCAAAAACTCCGCTGCGGAAACCCTCGTATTGTTTGCGGTGCAACGTCGCATACGGCAGGACAAAGGCCAGCGTACCGCCCGGTTTGGCATAGAGTTCCGCGCAGCAAGCGTAGAAATACGCGGAGAGGTCTTGGTGCGTGGCCACGTTGCCGCCCGACCAGAGATTGCGGCGCTGGCTCTCCTCGCGAAAACGGCGTTGCATGGCGCGTGACATGTAGCGATAGGCCAGCCAGGGAGGGTTGCCAATGATGACATCGGCCCGTTGGTCGTTTGTAGAGAGCCACACCGGACGCGCCTGATTCCGCACCACATAGCCCCAGATGTGATCGCGACCCGCGGCCCGCAAGTCACAAAGGTGCTGATACGTTTCTGCAAGTCTGCCCCGTCCCCATTCGTCACCAATATCCTCGCGCTGCAACCAAGACTGGAGGTCTGTTGCCGGAGCGCCGCGCTCGCTATAGTCAAGCATCCTCTGGACGATCTCATCGAAATGGGCAACGTCTGCCACAATTGCGGCAGGAAAGTGCAAGCGCGGTCCGTCTGGCACTCGGACCACAACGTCGCGTCCGGTGATGAAGCCTTCAGTATTCCACTGCAAGGAATCTCCCAAGTAAACCGGGATTGCTAGACTGCCTCGGTTGCCGATCAGGCGTTCCGGACCCAACGCCAGCAGATAGGTCACGCGGGCGATGAGCGCCGCCACCGGGTGGATATCCACGCCCAATACCTTGCGCGTACACTCCGCCAGCGCGGAGGCGTTGTCACACCCGTTCATGTCCGCCGCCTCTAGGAAGTGGCGCACGGAGTGGAAGAGAAACGTGCCGGAGCCGCAGGATGGATCGAGCACGCGCTGCTCAAGGGGGTTGGTTACCACCTCTCGCACCATGAGGTCCGCCAGCCAGTCAGGCGTGTAGTACTCGCCGAGTTGGTGGCGTTGAGCCGGATCGATCAGCGATTCATAGAGTTCCTTTAAGACGTCTTGCTGCACGTCCTGCAGGCGAAAGCGTCCGGCTTGGGCGGCGATGCGGCTTACGAGGGCGTCTCCTTCCGGCGCATCCAGAATCCAATCGAAGAAGTCCGATTCTACCGCGCCGGTGATACTCGCGTCGCGAAAGGCCTTGCCGGAAAGCAGGTCGGCGGGCGGAGGCAGGGGAATGCCGAGCGCCCGCGTGGCCATCGTCTTGGCAACTACGGTGAGATAAGTGTGCTGGAAGAACAGGTCGTCAGCATCCACCGATTCGCCGTAGACCATCTGGAGTAAGTCCGCCCACAGCGTGCGCTTTAGTTCCACGTCCGGCGTCGTCTTCACTTCCTGCCATAGCCGCCCTAGGTTTGTGCGGGCAACGTGATAGGCTAAGCTCTGGCGCCCCAGTTCCTTGCGTACGGCCTCTGGTTCGGGCGGGATCTCCGGCTGGATTGCGACGGCGGTATCCAGCCAGGCAAGACAGGCGCCGGGATCGTCTAACGTAGGTGTGAACTTTGCCAGCTCAGCAAGCGTTTCATCGCGCAATTCGTAGGCAATGAATTCCGCTCCATCGGTTGTGATGCCGATGTAGTGTTCGCCGGTATCCCGTTGACGTTGACCGATATAGCGCGCTAATTGCTCCTCTGCATCCCCTAGCTCAACCCGCAGATTTCGCTTAAATTCCAGAATGGTGCGGCCAAGCAAGGCATCGGCCCGACCGCGCACCTCACGGATGTGCTCCTCGAAACGAACCTGCTCGCTGGTCGCCCCAAGCCCCTGCACCAGCAAGTCATAGACAAGCGACCGCACCTTCTCATGTCCTGGGCGGCTGAGAAGCTCGGCGACGACTTCTTGCAGTCGGTCTTCATTCAGCGACATGGCACTTTACGGCAACGTCTCGTACCCAGCCTGTTCGTCTACCGGATACGGCGGGCGTCTGCCTTGGATGACGTCAATGAGGCATTCGAAGGCCATGACCACCATGGCGTGGACGGATTCTTGGGTGACGCCGGCCACGTGGGGGAAGGGCAGGATTTTGGGGTGGGTCAAGAAGGGGTGGTCTGCGGGTGGAGGTTCCACGGAAAAGACGTCGGAGGCGGCGCCGGCCAGTTGACCCGCGTCGATGGCGGCCACCAGCGCCTCCTCGTCCACCAGGCTGCCGCGGGCGGTATTCACAATGTAGGCACTGGGCTTCATGCGCGCCAGCCGGTCGGCGTTGACGAATTTGACGGTCTCCGGCGTGCTCGGCAGGTGGACCGAGATGAAGTCCGCTTCCGCGAAGAGCGCTTCCGGTTCCGCGAACTCCACGCCGAGTTCTTTCGCCGCCGCGTCATCCCACATTACGTCGTAGGCGAGAACGCGCATATTGAAGCCGCTCGCACGGCGCGCCACCGACTTGCCGATGCGGCCGAGACCCAGGATGCCCAGGGTCTTATTGCACACGTCCACGCCTTGAATGCGGTGAAACCCGCCGTCACGGGAGATAGCCGCATGCTCCACAAGCTGCCGCGCCACCGCCAGGATCATAGCAAAGGCATAGTCGGCAACCGTATCGTTGTTGGCTCCGGGGGTGATGGTGATCCAGACACCATGTCTGGTGGCGGCGTCCACGTCGATCTGGTCGTAGCCCACGCCGACGCGGGCCACGATCTTGAGCTGCGGATGGGCGGCGAAGACGCGCTCGGTGAAGTGGTCCGAGCCGGCAACGAAAGCCACGACGCCGTCAAGGTTGTCGATGAGCTCCTGTTCGGTAAGTGGGCGAAACACGTCGAGCGGTGGAGCCAACTCCACGCCGGCATTGCGCAGCGTGTCCCAGTGCGGCCCGGGAAGATCAAGGATAGAACGTGCGCCGATGAATACCTTTGCCACCAGTCTCTCACCTTTCTCGTTAGCAGTATCTGAATGCAGAGCTTCTCTATTATCGTCTAACGCGCCGTCCCATGCCTACCTACGTGGAGAATCGCCTTGGCAGCGCAAGCGCTTGCATGCATGCTTGGCTCCTGCGTCGATGTAGCGCCTGCAACCGGCCGCACGCAGATGCCGGGAGCACGTCTCGCGCTACTAAAATAAACGAAAACACCCCTTTAATTGGTCTTGTGAAACTGTGCGAGACAACTGATGTTGAACTTGGCCGGCACCGCTTCCCCCTCACCCCGACCCTCTCCCCCGGGGAGAGGGAGTAATCCCGCTTGCCGGCGGGTAATACGTTGGTCTTCCCAGGGAGAGGTGGAATTGCCGCCTGCTCACGCGGGCATCATGTTGGTCTTCCCCCGGGGGAGTGGAAGAATTGCCGCTCGCTCACGTGGGTTTCAATTTTGTTTTGTGGGGAGAGGGAAATCTTCTCCCCTGTCGGTGCGTGTTGTGCAGGTTGTCCCTCGGCGCTGGCGGAGGATCACCGGCCTAGTGCCTGCGCGCCGGTAGTGAGTTGACGTTTCGCAAAGCAACATAGTACGGTCATATTCATAGGTTTTGCAGCATGTGCACGCATGCTTTTTTCATCGTACACGCCCTCATTTACAGCATTTAGGACCCACAGGATGAGCAATCCGGAATCAGACAAGAGGCCGAGCGGGAAGCGGAGAAGACGCCAGACGCGCTATGGCGAAGAAGAGATTGAATCCGTAGAGATTCGCTACTTCCCAAATCCTGGACCCAAGCGTGACTACTACGTGCAGATTCGCCTGCCGGAGTTGACGTTCAAAGACCCCGTTTCCGGGTACCCGGACTTCGCCGTCGCCACCATGGTGTACGTGCCCGACGCGCGCATTGTGGACCTAAAGACGTTGAAGCTTTACTTTAATAGCTTCCGCGACAAGTACTTCTCCCACGAGCGCATCACCAACGAACTGTTCGACGAATTGCTGGCAGGGCTGAAGCCGCGGGGCGCGCTGCTCATGATGGAGTTCAACCCGCGCGGCAACGTCTCTACGCGGGTTATTACCACCACGGACGATGACTTTCTCGAACGCGCGCAGAACGTCCTCGAAATGCCGGCGACCCGCCCCGCCTTTTAGGCTGCTGCGCCCGCACACGGCTGTAGCCGGCTGCTTGCTTGTGGAGGAGTCTTCCAAACTGAAGCCTTGAGACTCTGTGCCGCAGTTACGTCACTGTCATGAATATGGACGCCGCGCGCCTCCGAGCAAGTGTCTTTGAGGAGCTGCCGCGTCAGTTACCTCGCTGAATTGGTCCCTAGCCCTCGTCAACTTCACCTCCAACCGGCGTGCAATTTCACTAACGCGGTTTCCCATTGGTTCCAGCGCGTGCCAGGGCACCGCAGCGCCGGGAGCCGATTGCTTGGGGCGCAAGCGCCTAGACCCCTCCAGACTGGGAGCGGCCCAGGGCAGGAGGAAGTATCCCCAAAGCCTGAGGATTCGCCGCCGGAACCCCATGCTGTGTCGCAGGAATCCGAAGAATCGGAGGAATGCTCTCTTTCTTGCTAATCCCACATCAAAAGGGCTGTCAAGCTTTTTCACCCGATAATTCTATGCAAAATGGTCTTGTCAATGGAACAAGGAGCGTCATTAGCAGCCATTTATAGCATTGACCCATCGTTTTTTAGGTCATATGCAGGTTTTTCCCTGAATCTTGCCAATTTTTGGGCTGAATTTGGGCTTTGTCCTTGACAGGTATTTGTGCGTTCCCCATAATGTCAGCAGCACCACACCGTGGGTATCAAAATCGTGGTGAGCAGTAAGTATCTTTATAGGTAGCGTTCGGTGAAGGGGCGTACCGAACCCGAACGGATCTTCAGGAGGAGGGATCAATGCGTATTACCAGATACCCTACCCAATCACTCGATAGGACGTTCCTGTACAGTTCCCTTGTCCAGGTCGCTCTCGTGATTGCGGTAATAGTTGCGCTGCTGGCAGTATCGCTGCCCGCGCGCATCGCTTCAGCGGCTCAATCCAGCGCATCTGCGGGGCAGATGGAAGTTGTGATCGTGCCGCCTCGTATTACCATCGCCCTTGGTGACGATGGTTCGCTGCAGTCGGTAACGACTAGCGTATTTATTGGCGGCACGGCTACGCCGGTGAGTATCTCAGCGAAAGACCTAGCCGCGCTGGGCGCGTTCGGTATTCCTGTACCGGCGCTGGGTCTCGATGCCATGACCTTAGGCTTGCTTACGGCCGCTGGTGTTGAGCACCTACAGATTGTTAAAGGCGTGGACGGCTTGATTGACATCTACGTCAACGGCGCCTACACCATCGGTGTAAACTTGGGTGAGGATGCGGCGAACTACGAGCGGGTATTGGCTCTGGTGGAAGGTTTCACCGGATTCGGTATCCCCTTGAAGGACGTCGTGGTTCCCGTGGTGATCGCTTCTGGCGGTGACGTGGTCATCACCATTGGTGAGTCGGACATCCCGGTCCGTGAAGAAGGCGCACCTTCCGGCTACGTGGGTACCGAGCAACAAGAGATTGAGTTGATGGCGAAAGCCAACGTTAGTTACGATGCTGATGGCAATCTCTCGGTGTTGGGTATGTCCGCAGCAGAGCTTGGCCTCGGTACAGTTGCTAATCTTACAGCTGATATCGTTGCCCTCATGGCGGCCAATGGCATCAGCGAGTTGAACGTCAAGATCAACAATGACGGGCTCTCCCTGGGCAGTAATGGTGAGATGCTGGCTGACGTTCGCCTTGGCGACGCCGACGCACTGGGCATTCTCACTGCGTTCGCACCGCAGGCCGGCTTGGCGCTGGATTACCTGCA
The DNA here is from genome assembly GCA_026710945.1 of Chloroflexota bacterium. NCBI lineage: Bacteria > Bacillati > Chloroflexota > Chloroflexota bacterium. The sequence goes on along the minus strand of JAPOQA010000046.1, from coordinate 74,309 downwards.
CTTGCGTGACCGCATTGACGTTGACCTGACGGTGAGCCTGCCGTAAGAAGGGGTTGTAGTAGTGTAAATCAGGAAAAGCACTACGCTCCTCGTCATACGCAGGTGATGTGAGGGATACCCTACGCGCCCCAAGGGTATCCCTCATTGCTTAGAAAGACAGACAGTATCTTTGCATGAGTGTTAGACACGAAACCATGAATGCATGCAAGCACAGAGAGGGAAGGCTATGACCACCTGGAGACACTGGTGGGTGCCCGTACCAATTCTGTGGTTGGTCCTTGTCATCATCGCTCTAATTGTGCTGGTAGCAGTCGGTGGGGGACTCACTAAGTTCGCAGCTATTCTGTTCTTGGTGAGTTTTGGTTTGCTCTTCTCACTGCTCTACTTAGGCGCGGGGCTTGGCTACAAGGCAGGGCACCAACTAGGTGGTGGTACTGGTACAGGTCAGGCCGTGGGCATTGTCGGCTTGATCATCGGCGGAATAGTAGGCCTGCTGGCTTCGCTCTTGATCGTTTCTACCGGCTTTGTCAGCCACGGGCTTTCTACACCGTTTGCGCCAGCGCGTCTCTCAGAGGTAGCCCCGGTTTCCGGTCCAGGCGCACCTCCGGAGCGCGCTGAAGAATCAATCGAAGTGTATGGCTTGCCCCAGGCAGCCGTTCAGTTCGGTGAAGACGGCAGTGTCAGTGGCATAGAGGTCGGGATGCATCTTGCCGGGCAACAGTTCAACCTTAGTCTTTCTGAAGGCGAACTGAGCCAGATCGGTATTGGTGAAGTCCTGTCGGCCTCAGCCATCGAATCGCTAAAGACGGCCAATCTTCAACACATCCAACTCATTAAAGGGCCGGGCGGCGATATTGACGTCTACGTCAATGGCGGCTTTGCTGTACGCGTTTCCGTAAATTATGATGCAGCCGCATTGGATAAAGTAATTTCGCTTGTCAAAGGACTTGGCTATGACGTGGTCCTGCCTGATCTCGCGGTGCCCCTGGCGCTGGCGATGATTGGCACCGTTGCTGTGGATTTCCCCACGGCGGACGGCGCGGCAGCGGTAGACAAGTTCACCGGCGAAACATCGCAGCCTCCCGATGTTCCCGGCGCTGCGGAAAACCAATACCCGCTGTTGGTCGGCACGGTCCTGAACGCCAACGGAGACCTGCTGGTGCCTGAGGTTGTCATACTGGAAAATGCCGCGCCGCTGCTCGAAGCCATTGGCTTGAACCTGAGCATGCCCGGTATGCTTCCGGCTGACACTGTGGCAGGCTTGAAGGAAGGCGGCTTGAGCACGATTACTGTCAAGCTGGTCCCGCAAGGCCTTGATATCTACCTGGATGACGTGTATGCTATGACCGTTTTCTTGGGAGACGACGAGGCCCTGCAAAACTTGGCTACGGTTGCAGCAGCTTTTGCCGGTGACGAGGCAGGAGACATGCTGGATTCGGTGGCGCCCTTCCTCTCACGGCGTGACGAGGTGGCGGTTGACATCGTTGTGAATATAGAATAGCGCTTGCTCTCGATCTTGCGTCGCAAGCCCTGCTTCCTTGCAGGGATATGAGATAAGAGCGTGAAGATGGCTGCGGGCATATTGCCCGCAGCCATCATTCAATTAAGCTGAATGCTTTCAGTTGGGACGAGCTGGGGGGCGCGTCCCACTTGTAGCGAAGGCTGCTTGCCAGAGTCCTCGTCGCCACGTTTACGAGGCGCAGGCCGCTGCGAGGGTCTCTGTTTTGTCGACACAGCTTTCCGCTTGCCCCCGGTTGCTACGTTGCCACTTCTGCCATTGCCCTATCTTCATCCCGATGGGGGAGCACTTTACCGGGGAGTCCAGGAGAAGTCTGGAGCTTCGCCGCGACTGGAGATTGCAGGGGCGGCACGGCACCTGCTATGCTGGAATAAGCGTGCGCGGGCACGAAGAAAATACCCAAATATGCCGTTGACCACAGGCACTCCCGGTGGGGGAGTATAATCCTCAAAGTGCGAGGCAAGCCTGTATAGGTAACACCGCAGCACACCGACGACTGTCGCGCTTCACCGCATTGCGGAGCGTGGCGGGCGTAAGAAGGCTGCGCAGGACCTTGGTCGACGCCAAGGTTCTTTTATTTTCAGAAAGGAGGTGATGCGCTTTGGGAACTCGTGAGGAAAAGGCCGCAATCATCGAAGACTTGCGCGAGCGGCTGCGCGGCACAGATCTTGCCATCGTTGCCGACTACCGGGGTCTCACCGTAGGACAGATGCAAACGCTTCGCCGCGAACTCAGGGCTGCCGGCGGCCAGTTCAAGGTGGCGAAGAACACGTTGCTGCGCTTGGCTGCGGAGCGGGAAGACCAGGCTGGCCTCACCCAACTGCTGGATGGCCCAAGCGGCATCGCATTTGCCGACGGCGACATGGTGACGGTAGCGAAAGCCCTAACAACTTTCGCCAAAAGCGTGGATGCCCTCGAAGTACGCGGTGCCCTAATGAACGGACAGGCCATTAGCGCCGATGAGGTCCGCGCGCTGGCGTCGCTGCCGTCACGCGAGGAGCTGCTGGCCAAGATGCTGGGCAGCATGCAGTCCCCCGCGACGAACTTGGTGGGCGTGCTCAGCGCCGTGGCAAGAAGTCTGGCGCTCGTGCTGCAAGCACGGGCGGATCAGTTGCAGCAATCGGAAGGCGCCTAGCTGCCGCTGCATTTCTCGCCTACTATTCACCAGGCGAAGCCGATTTGCACACAATATCGAATCTATTGATCGAACGCGATTCTACCGGAAGGAAAGAAAAACATGGCACAGACGATTTCGACTGAGGACATTATTGGCGCTATCGAGAACATGACGTTGCTCGAAGTCTCAGAGCTTGTAAAGGCTTTGGAAGAGAAGTTCGGCGTTTCGGCTGCCGCACCGGTCGCGGTGGCAGCGTCATCGGGCGATGGCGACGGCGCCGCGGCTGAAGAGGAGAAGGATTCCTTCGACGTCGTGCTCACGGACATTGGCGACAAGAAAATCCAGGTCATCAAGGCCGTGCGCGAGATCACCGGCCTGGGTCTGCGTGAAGCCAAGGCGGCCGTGGAAGCGGCGCCGAATCCGATCAAGGAAGGCGTGAGCAAGGAAGAGGGCGAAGAGGTCAAGGGCAAGCTGGAAGAGGTGGGGGCCACCGTCGAGCTCAAGTAGCGCTCGCAGTCGTCGAACTCACGTAGCGCTCGCAGTCGTCGAGCTCAAGTAGCGTTGGCAATTCGTCGAATGCAAGGAGCGCTTGCGGGCTACAACAGTCCTTGGCTGCACGTAAATTCATCGCACGCAAAGAGCAATCGGGGCCTGCCAACTTGGGCAGGGGCTCTATGCCTCAATATGCCAGCTCGGTCTGCGCCGGTCTGACAGCCCCTCGTCGTAAAAAGAAAGCAGCGCAGTCCAGTATTTACTGGGCTGCGCTGTCGGGATTTACGCCTGTGGCCGGCTATTCAGAATCGCCGACTCGCCCTTTCTCTTCCTGGTGGCGCAATGCCAAACCGTCCTCGCTCAACTGATACAGGTGCACCACACGCAGCGTGGGACAGCACATCCCGTCGCCTTCGCCGTGGGTCACCATTTGCACCCTGATGTATTGATCCGCGACCATGATCTCCTCGATTTTCACCCGGTCGCCCAGCAAAGCGGAAGCCACGTGCACCGGTGCGCCCTCGTCGTTGATGACGGCTTCCAGCGAACGGAACGTGCCGCTGCCGCCGCCGCTTGCTTCCAGCACAACCGCGGCATCCCATATGCCGTCGCCATTAATGTCGCCAAAGGCTACCGCGTCCGTCAGTGCGATGTGAATTTTGCTCGCTGAACCCTCGATTGCCTCTTCGTACGTGCCGTCCTGCAACTGCGCCTGGCCGTCCTTGGCAAACTCATGCTGATAGGTGGCGTTGCGCAGCGCTTCCTCCGTTAGTTTGCCGGCCGGCGTAATGCGTTCAAGCAACCTGAGCACGCCAAAGCCCAAGTTGTAGCGGCGCATTTCCGCCTGCGTGGGACAACACATGGCATCTCCCTCACCATGTGTCATCATCCGCACCGTGATGACGAAATCCTCGATCTCGACTGAGTCGACTTGAATGCGGTCCCCGAGCGCGGCGGAGTGAAAGTGAAACGGATTGCCCATTCTGTTAATGACGATTGCCAGCGTGTGGAACGAGCCACTGCCGCCTCCACTAGCCACCAGCACGACCGCGGCATCGTCGAGTCTGTCACCATTTACATCGCCGAATGCGATGTGTTCGGTCAACGCCAGGGTGTTCTTACTGGCGGAGTCCGGCGCAACCTGCTCCTCGTACACGCCGTCCTGCAACTGCGCCTTTCCCGCCTTCACGAACTCAGAATCATACGTGGCATTCTCCAGCACATCGACCGTGAGCGGCGCCGGTTCACCATCTATCAGATTGGGCTCTTGCCCATAGGGTTCCTGCATTGCGCAGCCGGCCAATACAAGCACGGTTACCAGCAGTCCCAAAGCGAGTACGTAGGACACCACTGAACGCATCATGATCCCCTATCCTTCCAGAGCCGCATTTGCCGTCACTTCACCCTCGCGCGCGCTTCTCGTGTCCCGCATACTCCCTCGCCGGCCGCGCGTATGGGTGACAGTATACGGAATAGCCGTACCTTCTGTCCTATCCGGCGGGCCGGCGGATCATGCGGAATAGCTGGGCGCCAATCAGAACAGCAACACTCACCACTGCCAAACCGTACATCGGCCAGGCAGTCCCGCTGGCGCGACCCAAGAGCGCGCTGCCAACAGTGACGAACGCCACGCCGCATAGGGCCGCGTCATCACGCCGGAGTAGAGCAGAGAGATGCCGGCTGCCGCCGGAATGTCGGGATACGGTCCCAGCACGCGGCGTGCCGGCCAATTGACCCGCGTAGCCCCGTAACCGCATGACCATATACAGCCGCTGCACATAGTCCATGCTGTGCACAAAGACTAGCCCCAGTCCGATGCTGAGGTTCTTAACCCGTTGCCACGGCGAACCGCCGCCGAGCCCGCCCCGCAGGCGCAGCGAGAGCAGCAAGCGCCGGGTGAGTTCCAACAGGACAAACACCGCGCGATAGGCCATGAGAAGGCTCTCAGCCACCAATGCGGGCAGAAACCGGCTCAGCGGCGCAAAGATGCGCGGATAGGGTGTGGAGGCAACGAGCAGCAGGACAACCAGCGCCATTGTCGGCGCCTTGGCGATGATGGTGAGGACCGTGAGCCAAGTGCCGTCCCAGCGCGAGATAGCGAAGATAGCCACAAATAACACCGTGTAGAGCGAGGTTGCACCAAGTGTCAGCACCGGCAGCGGTGTAGTGAGGAGCAAGGCCAGCACCAGACCGTACGTTGCCAGCAAGAGCACGACGTGGTCTGCCAGTGTCACGGTCACAAGTACCGCCACGACGAGCATTACTTTGGCCGTCAGCGTGGCATTATGCAGCCAACTGCGGTAGTGCGTTGCCCAGAGATCAACCGTGCCGATATCCATTAGGGTCTGTTCCTCATGTCGGAGGGGCACGACAGGTCGTGCCCCTACATGGAGACCTTTGCGCAACTCAAGCGGTAGCGAAATAGTTCCCTCTCCCTCGACGGGAGAGGGCTAGGGTGAGGGTGGATTTCCTGAAATCTCTCCATATGCACACCGATTCTGCCCTGATACGTCTTGACACTGCCCAGCGTAAAGGGCCATCGTAGCAAAAAGACCCCCTCACCCCAACCCTCTCCCCCAGGAGAGGGAGTGCCCTGCTTGAAAGTGGGGTTATGCAAAGGTCTCCTACATGGGCTGACGCGCTTGCGAGCGCCTTCTACTCCTGGGCAGCCGGAACACGCGCCGGTATCACCAAGTCACGCCGTACGCGCGCCAAGAAACCGATGATCAAGCTGACCAAGATGCCTTCCAACACCCATCCGATCAGACCAAGGATTAACACCGCACGGGTATAGACCAAGAACGGAGACTCTCCAACGATAGTGGGCGCTTCCTCATGCTCCTCATGATCACCCTCGAAAACGTGCAAGGCCACCACGCCCTCGGCAAATGGATCCTGGATTGTGCCTGTTTCAATGCTATACGCGCCCAGTTCCCCCATCTCGCCTTGAAATGGATTGATGTTGCCTGCCGCGACAACGCCGAGAAACAACCCGGTCGTCAACGCAAGCGCAATGAATGCGCTAATCCCCGCTGTAAGGGCTGCGCGCTCCCTTAGCAATTTCAAGAAACCCCGGAAGAGCAGGTATCCCATGGTGATCTCTGCCCCCATGAGCACGGTGTTGATCCCGATGAGGGTAATCGCCCCGTCGCCCATGAGCCAGCGGAGAATCATGAAGATGTGGCCCGCAATGAAGCCATAGACCGGCCCGAGCAAGATACCGGCTACCACGGTCAGGTGCGGCTCATAGGCGATAGGAACGAGCGCAAACGACATGGCAACCGTCATCAGCGCGGCCATCACGCCAATCAAAGGCACCATGCGCACCATGGCTTCACGGTCCGTGCGCAGAACGATCAGTCCGACCATAGCAATCGTAACCACCCAGCCAAGGCCCCACAGCCAGACCGGAAAAACGCCGTCCGGCACCATGATGTGCGTCATACCCCAAAGCTCTCCTTCATAGCCGTTAATAGGCTGAAATTAAACAGCGCGACCACGCATGGATTATACACAACTCGCCACTGCCGCTGCTCTCCACTCTCGGATAAGCACTTCTGCAATGAGGCTGAGGCGCGGTGGGCGCGATGCCCGTCTTACCTGCTACAATCTAGCGCAGAGGCATACAAGGCCGCTCGCAGCGGCATTGGCAGTTTGTGCTCCGCTCCTCACGAAACCGGGCTGAGAGCACTATCGACAAGTATGTATTTAGGGAGAAAGCGACTACATGGCAGAGCAGAACGCAGGCACCTGTGACATTGGTGTCATCGGCATGGCGGTTATGGGACAGAACCTTGCCTTGAACATTGAGAGCAAGGGTTTTACGGTGGCGGTTTTCAACCGTACGACCTCGCGTACTGAGGCGTTCGTCAAAGAGCGGGGACAGGGCAAGAACGTGGTCGGCGCCCTGACGCTGGAAGATTTCGTTGCCGCCCTCAAGCCCCCGCGCAAGGCAATGCTCATGGTGCAGGCCGGCGCGGGTACGGATGCGGTAATTGACGCCTTGCTGCCGCTGCTCGATCCCGGCGACCTCATCATCGACGGCGGCAACTCGTTTTATGACGATACCGAGCGGAGGGCCGCCGCCGTAGAAGCGCAGGGGCGCGGCTACATCGGCACCGGCGTGAGCGGCGGCGAGTACGGCGCGTTGCACGGACCTTCCATCATGCCCGGCGGCACGGAGACGGCGTATGCGGCGGTGGAACCCATCTTCACCAAGATCGCGGCACAGGTGGACGACGGTCCCTGCTGCGCTTACTTAGGCCCGGGGTCCGCCGGACACTACGTGAAAATGGTCCACAACGGTATCGAGTACGGCATCATGCAGGTGCTGGCGGAAGCCTATGACGTGATGCAGCGCGGCCTGGGCATGACCGTGCCTGAAATACAGGAAGTCGTGGCCGGTTGGAATGCCGGCGAACTGCAGTCGTTTCTCGTGGAGATCACCGCCGACATCCTGACCCGCAAGGACACCGAGACCGACAAGTTCGTCGTCGAGATCATCCAGGACAGCGCGGCGCAGAAGGGCACGGGCAAGTGGACGTCCCAGAGCGCCCTCGACCACGGCATTCCCATTCCCACCATTACCGCCGCTACCGAAGCACGGATTCTCTCCAGCTTCAAGGAGATCCGCGAGCAGGCCGACGGTATCCTGCACGGCGCGTCGCCTGCATTCGCCGGCGCGCGGGAAGAGTTGCTGCCCGCGCTCCAAGATGCCGTCTACCTGGCGGCGGTTTCCGCCTACGCCCAGGGCATGCATCTTCTCACCGCAGCCTCGGCTGAACGCAACTACAACCTGGACTTCGCCACTGTCGCGCGCATCTGGAAGGGTGGCTGCATCATTCGTTCACTGCTGCTCGAGCCCATCAAGCAGGCGTTCGCCGCCGACCCGGACCTGCCCAATCTCATGCTGGCGGAGCCGTTTGCAACTGACGTCAGGGAGCGTACACCCGGCCTGCGCCGCATCGTAGCGGCAGCAGTCTCCGAAGGCTTGCCCACGCCGGCGATGAGCGCCGCGCTCAACTACATCGAGGGCTACCGCACGGCGCGGCTGCCCGCCAACCTTGTGCAGGCCCAGCGCGACTATTTCGGCGCGCATACGTACCAGCGTGTGGACATGGAGGGCGCGTTCCACACCGAGTGGCAGGACATTCACAATATCTCGTAGGTGATGCCAACCGGGGTGTAACGAGCGTGGCAGGCCCCAAGCGGCACGCGCGTTTATCTGGTTACGTGCAGTGATGTAACGCCAAATCGGTTCTGTACGGAGACACAGGCACAGCGTGAAGAAGCGGGGGACAAGCCCCCGCGCTACGTCAAGACTCGCTTGATTGCTACGTCATGCTAGCTAGTTTCCACACCGCGCCGTTCGCCCTGAGCTCAGTCGAAGGGTCAATGGTGTACTGCTAGGCGCACGCACTCTGCACGTTGGGCATTACGTGATTCTTTGCAGTTCCAGCGTATCCTACCGAGTGACTCCTGCACGGGGGCGAATGTGCTTTGTGATAGTTCAAGCTCCGATGTTGCCGCTTTCCTGAGTTGCCAAATTGCTGTTGCAACCGAGCATATGGACTGGCACGGCGGCGAGATCAAGCTGGTTGCCTCTGCCTATGTCACGCACGAGTTGCCGCCGCCGGACTACATTACGTCCGTGCGGTCACTCGTGTTCCACGATGACAGCGTCCTTTTGATGCGTAATAGGGATGGAGCGCGAGTCCTGCCGGGCGGCAGGCTGGAAGCTGGAGAAACGCTGCTGGACGCGCTGCATCGTGAGATACGCGAGGAAGCCGGCGTTCAACTCAGGGACATCCACCGCTTGGGGTTTGTGCATCTCCGGCACCAAACGCCAAGACCTCCGCAATACGCGTACCCGTATCCCGACTTCTTCTGGGTGGTCTTTCGATCCCACTCCCACAGCAAGTGCGCCGTGCCGCAAAAGCCGGATGAATACCAAATCTCGGCCGAGTTCGTTCCGCTCGCGAAGCTTGAGGGATTGAATCTGAGACCGTTGGACCAGGCGTATCTCGCCGCTGCCACACAGGGTCAAGCGCGGGATAGAGGGCCGGACTAGCGGATCCCGGCGCGAGCTATGAGCGGCATTCTCCGGCCGTGCCGCCGAAGATCTCCAGCATTCGCTGCCGTCGGAAGGCGAAGATTCTTTCTAAGTCCCGGCCAACGAGCAGAACATTGGTGAACGCACCGCCCAGCAATGCGTACTCTACGTTGTCCGTCGCGAATGTCCCGCCGTCTTGCGCTACGAACACGTGCTCGTGCACCCAGCGGCGGTAAGGTCCTTCGATTTGGCAGTCAACGAAACGATGCGGCGGCTCCCACGCCTGGATTGCAGTGCGCCAGCGCAGGGGGAAGCCGCGATACCGCAGCCGATAGTCGATGCGGGTGCCGGCCGCCATTGCAATCGGCAGGGGCGTTTGGATCGTAAACCGCAGCCACGGCGGCGTGAGGCTTTCCAGGTTTGCCGCATCGGCGAAGAAGGAGAACACGTCCTCTACCGGCTGCGGCAGCCAGAGGCTTGTCTCAAGGGTGAATCGTCGCATAGCAAGAACCCCGCTCCGCGCGGCCGCAAGAGATTCCTTCTTCAGAATTAGTTGTACTAGACTAGACTCCCTCGTTGGGCTGGTCTTCATGTCATTCCGAGCGGAGCGTCGAACAGGGTTCGCGGAATCTAGAATCCTCCACAAACGAGATTCTTCGTCGCTGCGCTCCTCAGAATTGTAAATGTCAGGTAATTCGTTGACTGATTTGAGAACAAAAGCAGCTGAACGCAGTACTCTAAATGAACAGTACACATGTCATTCCGAACGGAGCGCAGCGAAGAGAGGAATCTAAGATGTTGAGCCTATTGGGTGACACGTTGCATGGGCCCTAGATTCCTCGCTCCGCTCGGAATGACATGATCTGTCAACACTGCCAATTTGGGAGAGAATTCTGTCAACGAATTACTCAACACTTACAAGAATGACAGATTGAGGAGCCTTATTCAGGAAATTATGAACAGGGCTTCGCTTATCCTCGAGATAAGTGTCCGAATCTACTAATTCCTTCCTTATTGGTTTTGGCAAACTTGGTACGCTCGTGGGGCTGGCGCAACCGTACGTGCAGAGGGTGCCCTCGCTCACGGACTCATCTCAAGCAGCCAGATGGCGTAGTCCTCTGCGGAGACGAAAGCAAGGTGCCGGCCAGCGGGGGCGAGCGCCCAGTCGCCGTTGGCAATGAAGAGCGGCGTCTGCGCCGGATCGGTGAGTCGAGACCGTTCGCCGGAAGCGACGTCCAGCTTCCACACACCGAAGCCGGAGGCCGGTGTCTCGCGCGCCGGAATGTAGAGCAGCGATGCGCCCTCAGCGCCGACCCAGGCGTATCTGACCGCGAAGTCGAGCCGCTTTTGCGCGCCGGTAGCTACATTCATTGCCCAGGTGGTGTTCAAGTCCGGGTCTTCCTCAAACGCCTTGAGAAAGACCAGCCATGCGCCGTCGGGCGAGAGTGAGATGTTGCGCAAATGCACGCCGTCATCGAATTTCTCAAGTGCGCCGTTGGTCGCGTCGACCTGCCAGAGGGTAGGGCGTTCGGTGTCGGGGTCCCGTGTACCCAACACCAGCAAGTGTGCGCCGTCGGGGAACCAGCCCACAATACCGACGCCGTAGAGCGTGGTTAGATGCTGCGGGTTGCTGCCGTCCAGCGCCGCCACCACAATCGGGTTCTCGCGGCGACTGGCGAACAACGTCTGCTGCGACGGACGCCCATCATACGCAACACGAGCGCCGTCGGGAGAGATGAACGGTAGGCTGCCCACGCCAAAGAGCGCCCAACCCTCGCCGGTCTGCCGATCATGCACGGTGACGCCCAGCGGCGTTTGGTGCGCCAGCGCGATTACGTACCGATCGTTATATTGCAGCACGCCCACCACCGCGCTATACAGCGCCGCTGCTCCCGTGGCGATGTCCACGCCCCAGATTGCGGCCGGACGGTCATCCGGCTTATCAACGTAGAGCACCTGCGTGCCATCGGCCGACCACCAGATACTGCTGCAGCACCCGGGCGCGGTAAGGCGTCTTAGCACCGGGCTCGGTGTTGGCGTCGGGGCAAATGGCGTGCCGATGGCCGGCAGCGCAGTCGGTGTTGGCTCGAACGCCGTGCCGGTGGCCGGCAAGACTGTCGGCGTCGGCGGAAGGGAAACCTGCAAGGTAAGCACCGGCGTACCCTCGGCGTTTGGCACGTACGTGTACGCGCAGCCGCTGCCCAGCAAGAGCCAAAGCCCGAGGAGAAGACTTGCGCCAAGACGACGCCGCATATGCCGTACCACAGCGCCTTAACGCATCCAAAGGCGGGCGTAGTCATTGAGAATGCGCCCGCCGAAAAGCGTGTCCGGCTGATCTTCGATTAATTGCCAACGGCGCGGATTCTCAAGGTCTTTGACAAAGCCGAGGAAGCGGCCCAACGCCGCATTGTGCCAATCAGCCTTGATCAAGGGCGCCGGATTGACCGCGCGGGTGCGGTCCGGCCGTCGGATCTCCAGGTGCAGGTGAGGCGCGGCTAAGCAAGCCACGTTATCGAGCCAGTCACCCGCGTAGCCGATGAGATCGCCCGCTTGCACCGAGCCGCCGGCAGGAACTGCCGGAAACCGGCGCAGATGTCCGTACAACGACAGGTCACCGTTGGGGTGCAGCACGATCGCGTTATGGGGACCCGCGCCAAAGGAGAGGTCGTCCGCGCCGATCACCACGCCGTCGCCGATCGCCCTGATCTCAGTATCGCACGGGCAGGCAAAGTCGATGCCGAAATGAATCCCCTGCCCTTCCCGATAGACCGTGTGGCGGAAGCGGTGTGCCAGGTTCGTATTCCCATACCACTGCGCCACGTACCAGGTGCTCGGTCCCGGCGGCGTATTGAAGGGAAGCTGGTAGATGGGTTCTTGCTCAGCGGGAAGCGGGAGCTCACGCGGCGCGAGTTTGCTGGCGGGGACGAAGAGCCCGGCATACTTCAATAGAAGACGGCGCGATAGCGATTGCACCAGTGCTACCCTCTGGGAGATTCTCTGCAAGATATAGGATGCCAGCAGGCGCCATTGAGCACTGGCACTGCGGCCTTACGGCCTACCCTAGGTAACGAAGCCCACTTGTGTCCTATGAGCGTACTTATCCTACCAGAGTAAAATCTCCTTGCCAACTCTTAACCTGGATATTTCTACAGAGATGAACCAAATTGCACTGCTTGACGCTCGCCCATACGCATGGTAGCGTGTGTGCAGAATATTCGATCTAGCGGTAGTATAGTTATAGTCAGAATTCGTGCATTTGGTGGATAGCGACAACGGAAGAGAGGGCGCTCATGGCTGTCGACATGGCGAAACAATTAAGGGTTGACGACCTTATCACGCAGGTGCGCGAGATGTATGCGCGAGACCTGGGTGACCAGCACATCGAAATTCTCTATCAGTCCGCGCGGCGCACGATGAAAGGGCAGGAGTTTAGCCCCACGCGCGTGCAGGAAGAGAGCTTAGGACGGCTCACTCAGCTTGGATTTGGGATCAAGCACGAGAGCCGCACCCGCGGCACCACATTCGACGTGACGCCGGACTATATCGCTCCGTCGCTCATGCTCCCCGGCTACCATGACATCTTCCGCTACCAGGCGGGCCGCAACGCTGAGCGCACGCGCGAGGAATTTGCCAACACGGTGCGCGCGATTCTGGAGCCATCCGTCGTAGAGTTGCTCGATCGCCGCGGCATTGACGCCTTGAGCAAGTTCCAGGCTATCGTGACGGATCGTGACATTGCCCGCACTCCTGCCCCTGAGTTGGAAACGAAGGCGGTCATGTCCCTCGTCGAGCAGGACTGTCTCGCCGACGAAGAGAAGACCATCTTCTTCGGCCTTCTCGGTCGACGCCACGAGTATCGGCTGACCACCAAGGGGCAGAGCCTGCTGCGCCTCGCGGAAGCTTTCAAGGAGCTCATGGACCTTGGAGTGACGTTTGTCTTGAATGGAGAGCAGGAAGAGGCGGAGGAATCTTAACGGCAGGGAAGCTGTCTCCGCCAAAGTCCTGAAATGCTTTCTTGCAGGCACATTGAGCCTTGCTTCCGCAATGGCAACTGCCAGTTGGCAACCCTCACGTGAACCGGTCACTATTAGTTCGTACACCCCCTGGATGCTTCGGCGAAAGGGCGCAAGGCTGCCTTACGGCAGCCTTAGCTACTTAAAGAATGTTGCCTACCTCCATGGGCAGCATCTGCACTGGGTTCAGCATGCAATTCCGCCCGTGGGCGGCACGGCGCCCATTAGGCTGAGCATCGGCAAGTCAAAGTAGCGCGGGGGCTTGTCCCCCGCATTTCTGGGCCGATGGAATTCTCCGCGAATCCTTACCGAATAGCTGACCTTGGGCTGGATTGGCGCCGGCTTCCTCTCACCCCCGGCCCTCATTCGAGCGAAAAAAAAGTCCTCGCGCCGCTGACCAGAGCAATGCAGAGACCTGCAAGGAGAAATGAATTCCCGATCCAAGGCAGAATAGAGTGCACGATGCGGCTAAGTGCCTTTCAGGTCTTCCCCCGGCTCGTCGGTTAACCGCTCAATGGTCGAGATTTCTATGGTACAATGTGGGCACAGACTCGTTTGCAGAGGCACAATTATTGCTTGATTTCTCTCAGCACAGCGTTGGCACGGAGCGTGGGTCGGAACGCGCGGTACTCGTCTGCGTCGCGCTCGGCAATGATTCCGAGCAATGGCCGGTGCAGGAATCCCTGCAGGAGCTTGCCAGCCTCGCCCGCACCGCCGGCGCCATCGTCGTCGACACGTACTACCAGCGGCGGCGTAAACCGGACCCGGCAACCTTCATTGGCAAGGGCAAGGTGGAGGAAATAAAGGCGCTGCGGCACGAGCAGGCCTACGACCTGGTCATTTTCGATAACGACCTCACGCCCAGTCAACAGCGCAACCTTGAAGAGAAGCTTGACGTCAAGGTACTCGACCGCACGGCGCTCATCCTCGACATCTTCGCCACGCGCGCCCAGACCACCGAGGGCAAGCTGCAGGTCGAGATGGCGCAGCTCACGTATCTGCTCCCGCGGCTCTCCACGCTCTGGGTAGAATTCTCGCGTCTCGGCGCGGGCATTGGCACCCGCGGCCCCGGCGAGACGCAGATTGAGTCGGACCGGCGGCTCATCCGCCAGCGGCTCTCACACTTGCGGTCGCGACTCGAAGCGGTGCGCGCCCGGCGCGCCCGCCAACGAGCCCGGCGCACGGTGAATGACATTCCGGTGGCATCGCTCGTCGGCTATACGAACTCCGGCAAGAGCACGCTGCTGAATGCCGTGACACAGGCCGGCGTGCTGGCTGAAGATAAGCTCTTTGCTACCTTGGATCCCACCACGCGCCGCGTAAAGCTGCCTAACGGACTGGAAGTGGTATTCAGCGACACCGTGGGTTTCATCCGCCATTTGCCGCCCATGCTCATAGCGGCATTTCGCGCGACGCTCGAAGAGATCCTGGCCGCCGACATCTTACTGCACGTTGTGGACGTCAGCCATCCGCAGTCCGAGCGCCAAGTAGCGGCGGTCTACCAGACCCTGGCCGACCTTGGCATCGAAGATAAGCCCATCATCACGGTCCTCAACAAGATCGACCGGCTTGAGGGACTCGCGCCGAATCCGGCGGATCACCCCAAGCCTGTGTTCGTTTCCGCCCGTGAAGGGGACGGACTGGAGACGCTCTTAGATACGGTGGCGAACACATTAGACGCGCAGCTTTCGGTAGACGTGCACGTGCGCATCCCCTACCGAGAGGGGCGATTGGTCAGCCTCTTCCACCAGCGGGGCAGCATTCGCCGCGAGCAACACCGTGCCGACGGCACCGTGATCGAAGGGACGCTCCCCCGAAAATACTGGCCGGCACTACGACCCTACGCCGTCGGCTCAACCTAGCTCATTCAGAAAATGCACCTGCTATTATGACCCGCACCCAGCGCCGTACGATTCCTATCATCTACACGCCGCTGCATCAACCCCACGTGCCGCGTATCGAGCTTTCCTACAATGTTGTAGTAGATCATCCGGAGGTGCCGGAGCGCGTCGAAGTGATGGCAAAAGCCTTGCAGCAGGCGGGGCACGCCGGAAGCTTTGTGGAGCCGAGCATGTTCCCGTTTGAGTTCGCCGCCGAAGTGCATGATGAGAGTCTCCTCTCGTTCCTCGAGCAGACCACCTCCCGCCTCGCCGAGTCTGATGACGACTCCGTGCTGGAAACACCGTACACCATCAGTCCCGACACGCCGCTGGCGGCGAATACGCTGGAAAAGGCGTGGCTGGCATCGTGTGTGGTGCTCACCGGCGCCGAAATGCTGCGAGGCGGAACGCCCTGTGTCTATGCCTTGGAGCGCCCGCCGGGGCACCATGCGGGCCGCTACAAATACGGCGGCTATTGTTACATCAATCACGCGGCGGTGGCTGCCAGCGTTCTCAAAGCACACGGCCGCGTCGCCGTACTCGACATCGACTTCCACCACGGCAACGGCACGCAGGACATCTTCTACGACACCGACGAGGTGCTCTACGTCAGCTTGCACGGCCATCCCGCCTGGGCGTACCCGCGCTTTAGCGGTTGGCCGGAAGAGACGGGCACAGGCGCGGGCGAAAACTTCAACCTCAATCTGCCCCTGCCCATGTTCACCCAGAATGATGCCTTTCTGGATGCCTTCTCTCAGGCTCTGGAGAAGATCGCCTGGTTTGCTCCTGCCTATCTCATCCTCTCAAGTGGGTTCGACACGCGAGCCGGCGATCCCGTCGGCGCCTTTTCCCTCAACGATGAGTGCTATCAGGCCATTGGCGAACAGCTAGCCTCGCTCTCCGTGCCGCTACTCGCAGTCCAGGAAGGCGGCTACGACCTGGAGGGCCTGGGCAAAGCGGTGGTTGCGCTGGTGGATGGGCTCGCGCAGTCGTGAGCGAACGAGACTAGCCAGCGCGCTTTAGATACAGCTTTCCTGAAATCTACATTTCCGGCAGAAGCCGGAATCTGTCTTCGCCAGTTACTGAACTCCGGATTCTGCCGGAGCAACATGCTGCAGGTCGACATTCCTTCTTCCCACTCCACGGGACAGCCGATGCCTGCGGCAACTGCCAACTTCAGGTTGCCCCCCTCTTTACGTCGTCCATTCAAGAATTCCGCTACAGTCTGCAACCCAGTGGTCGCTTGCCATTCACGCACACTGGATGACTCATCATCGAGAGTGCGGCAGAACTCCATCCCCGCGCGAGGCGGTTCGCTACCGTTCGTGCCTCTACGGGAAGTCAGCCTACCTCGCTGCATGCCGGCAGTGCCAATGGGAGCGCAATAGCATCGTTGCGCGCCCCATCCATCTCGTGCGGCGGCGCCGTATGAACGCAGCGTAGACACTATGTGAACATTAGATGAACTCTTCTTCTCTCATGCGCCAAGCGCGACAAGCCGTTTACTGCCTTGTATCGCGCCAGTTCGAGGAGATAGAGGAAAGCGCGAGTTGCGTTTGCCAAAGCTGCTCTTTCCCAGTCATAGCAACAATGTCCGCATCTTTATCTGATTGTTAACATGGCCCAACTGTGCGTTGACCGCAATTCGGAGCCCGTGATACTTTTCCTCACTGTTGAGAGAAGAACTTTGTTCCCTGCCCGCGTTCACTGGCGTAGGTTTGCACAGGGTGGCACCCTCCCTGCCCACGGCGAGATGAGGAAAAGGGGAGTGCACCACGTTCGGTTGGCGGGCGCGAAGGGACAGACTGCTGTCGCACCAAGAATGGGAGGAATGAAATGACAGCACCGCTTCGGATGAGCAGACGACGGTTCACTTTTGCCGCGGCAGGCGTGGCAGGCTTTGCCCTGCTGGCTGCGTGCGGAGGAGATTCCGGCGCTGGCGAGAGTGATGGACTGGCTGGCGAGAGTGATGAGCTGAAAGGAGACATCATCGTCGATGGCTCCAGCACGGTCTTCCCCATCACCATGGCCGCTGCCGAAGAATTCAGCATCATGCATAGCGGCGTGCGCGTGAGCGTAGGCGTCTCCGGCACGGGCGGCGGCTTCAAGA
The DNA here is from genome assembly GCA_026710945.1 of Chloroflexota bacterium. Lineage (NCBI taxonomy): Bacteria > Bacillati > Chloroflexota > Chloroflexota bacterium. The sequence continues at coordinate 57,126 of JAPOQA010000046.1, read as the reverse complement.
AGTTTGCCGCCGGCGAGACTGACATATCGGACGCTTCGCGGCCCATCAAGCCCTCCGAGATGGAGGCGGTAACTGCCGCCGGGCTTGAGTTCATCGAAATTCCGGTTGCCTACGACGGCCTCACCGTGGTCGTCAACCCCGAGAACGACTGGGTAGACTGCCTGACGGTGGACGAACTGAAGAAGATGTGGGAACCGGCAGCGCAGGGCGAAGTCACGAACTGGAATCAGATTCGTGATAGCTTCCCGGATATGCCGCTGGACCTCTTCGCCCCCGGCGTGGATAGCGGTACGTTCGACTACTTCACCGAGGCCATCGTTGGCGAGGCCCAGTCCAGCCGCGGCGACTTTCAGGCCAGCGAGGACGACAACGTGCTCGTGACCGGCGTCTCCGGCAGCAAGAGCGCCATCGGCTACTTCGGTCTTTCCTACTACGTGGAAAACACCGATAAAGTCAAGGCCGTCCCGATTGACTCCGGTAACGGCACGTGCGTGGAACCGTCCTTCGCAACGGTCGCCGACGGCAGCTACCAGCCGCTAAGCCGCCCGATCTTTATCTATGTGCGGAAAGACGCGGCAGAGCGTCCTGAGGTGGATGCGTTCGTCAAGTACTATCTCAGCAGTGAGTTCACGCCCCTGATTTCCAGTCCCGAGGTTGGCTACGTGCAGCTCTCCAGCGAGATCTACGCGGCGCTTACCCAGCGCTTCGCTGATCGCGTCACCGGCACGTTGTGGCCGAACGGCGCTGAGGTCGGCGCATCGCTCGACCGCTACATGCAGTAAGAGCCGTCTTCGCCGCAACCCAAGCAGCGTTACTGCGGCGTACATCAATCCAATTGAAGACACGCTACCGGCATTCTCCCGCGCGGAGAGTGCCGGGGCTGGCTCCCCCGCCGCGTTGCGCCTGGTGAGAAGCCAGCCTTCGAATACAGTTGAATCGTAACGCAGCAACTGCATGATGTCGGCAGTTGTGAAGAGAGGAGCTCCGATGGCAGAGGACGTATCCCCGTTCTCGCACTATCCGTCGCGCAACGACATGAGCAAACGGGCGAGCCGCAACTTGAAAGAGGAAGCCATACGCTATGCGCTCATGGCAACGGCAACGCTCTCTATCGTTACGACCCTCGGCATCCTCTTCTCCCTCATGGGAGAGACGTTGTTCTTCTTCAGGGAAGTTTCAATCTTCGAGTTTCTCACCGAGACCGAGTGGACCCCACTCTTCTCAATAAAGAAGTTTGGGATCTGGCCGCTGGTCACTGCTACCGCGCTTGTCGCCTTCATCGCGCTGGCGGTGGCTATCCCCACCGGCCTGCTCATCGCAATCTACCTCAGCGAATTTGCTCGACCGCGGGTACGCGACGTCGTCAAGCCCGTGCTTGAGGTACTCGCCGGTGTGCCCACCGTCGTTTACGGCTACTTCGCCCTGACGTTGGTGACGCCAATCCTGCAGGAGTTCATTCCGGGATTGCGCATCTTCAATGCACTTAGTGCCGGCATCGTGATGGGCGTCATGATTATTCCGATGGTAGCCTCCTTGAGCGAGGATGCCATCGGCGCCGTGCCGCAGGCATTGCGTGAAGGGGCGTACGGTTTGGGAGCGACCCGCTTTGAGGTGGCTACCCAGGTCGTGGTCCCGGCGGCGCTCTCCGGCATCGTGGCCTCGGCAGTGTTGGCGCTTTCACGCGCGGTTGGCGAAACCATGATTGTCTCTATCGCGGCGGGCCAAAACCCCACATTTACGCTGGACCCCCGTGTGCCGATAGAGACGATGACCGCGTACATTGTGCAGGTAAGCCTTGGAGACACGCCGTTTGCCTCGCTTGAATATCGCACGATCTTTGCCGTGGGTACCATGCTCTTCATCTTGACCTTTGCCATGAACATCTTCGCTCACTGGTTTGTCCGCCGCTTCCGGGAGGAATATGACTGATGGCTGAAGAAACCCGTACGGTTAGCCGCAGCGAGCCAATCTTCAAAGCCAGCATGCAGTGGCGGCGCATCAAGGCCCACTTCTTTGTGGTGTTGGGCCTGCTGAGCGTGTTGCTCGGTGTTGTCACGCTGCTCGTGCTTCTGGCAGACGTAATTATTCAGAGCACCGGTTGGCTGGACTGGCAATTCTTTACCAGCTTCGACTCGCGTTTTCCGGAACGTGCCGGGATTAAGGCGGCACTCTTCGGCACGCTCTATATGATGCTCTTTACCATGCTGCTCGCCGTGCCCATTGGAGTTATGTCGGCAATCTACCTGGAAGAATATGCCGGCGATAACTGGTTTACCCAGTTTATTCAGGTGAACATTGCCAACTTGGCCGGGGTGCCATCTATCGTGTACGGATTGCTCGGCCTGCAGGTGTTCGTGCGTTGGATGGAGATGGGGCGCAGCGTGCTGGCCGGTTCATGCACCATGGCGCTGCTTATCCTACCCATCATCATCGTTGCTTCCCGCGAGGCGATACGCGCCGTGCCGCCAAGCATGCGGGAAGCTTCTTTTGCGCTTGGCGCTTCCAAGTGGGAGACCGTACGCCACCACGTGTTGCCGTATGCCCTGCCCGGCATGCTCACCGGCGCCATTCTGGCGGCGGCGCGCGCCATCGGCGAAACCGCGCCGCTCATTACCATCGGCGCCCTGACGTTCGTGCCGTTTCTCCCTGAACATCCGCTCGATCGCTTTACCGTGTTGCCGATTCAGATTTTCAACTGGGTCTCACGCGCACAGTCGGAATTCCATGAACTGGCGGCAGCCGGCATCATAGTCCTGCTCGTCGTACTCATTGCGCTAAACTCCGTAGCAATCTATCTGCGTCAACGACTTCGCACTAAATATTAGCCCAGGGGAAGGGATGAACAGTATGATAAAGGTGCCATTAAAGAAGGCCGATGCGGAAGAAAGCACTGTCGAAGCTGTGGTGACGCAACCTGCCCCTGCGGAATTGCCGAAGGACGCTCCAATGGAGATTCCCGATCCGGCCGTTGAAGTGAATAACTTCAGTCTATGGTACGGGGATTTCCAGGCCGTTACTGATGTCTCCATCAGGTTTCCGCGCAAGAAGATCACGGCCGTCATCGGTCCCTCCGGCTGCGGCAAGAGCACGCTGCTGCGTGGGGTCAACCGCATGAATGAACTCATCGGCGGCGTGCGTACTCAAGGCAACGTGCTGTTGGAAGGCACGGACATCTACGCGGATACGGTGGACCCGGTTGAGGTGCGGCGGCGCATCGGCATGGTCTTCCAGAAGCCGAACCCGTTCCCGCGCTCGATCCGCGACAACATCCTTTTTGGCGCGCGCGTCAACGGCTATCAAGCCGACGAGGATGAACTGGTGGAAGCGGCGCTGCGCGGCGCGGCCCTCTGGGATGAGGTCAAGCACGATCTGAAGCAGAGCGGTCTCGCACTTTCCGGCGGTCAGCAGCAACGCCTCTGCATCGCCCGCGCCATCGCGGTCTCACCGGAAGTGCTGCTCATGGACGAGCCGTGCTCCGCGCTGGACCCTATCGCTACGCTGAAGATCGAAGACCTCATGCGCGAGCTTGCCAAGGACTTCACCATCATCATCGTTACCCACAACATGCAGCAGGCCGCCCGCGTCTCCGACTACACGGCCTTCATGCTCTCCGACGACACAGCCCGGGGCAAGCTCATCGAGTTCGGCCCCACCACCGACCTCTTCACAATTCCCACGGACGAGCGCACCGAGGCGTACATTACCGGCCGCTTTGGCTAGAAACTTTGCCGGAAGGTTACGATCAGATACAAGACAGCACCGCAATTCGGCGGTGCTGTCTTGTATGGCTAATGGGTTTCAAAGAAGAAGGATTCCCGGGGAGCACCTCTGCCACTTGTCGCCTGCTGTGGCAATGCAGAATGCGGATGTAGTTTGTCCTATTACCATCCATTTAGGATTTCTACGGTTCCAAAGGGTGTGCAAGAATCGGCCGGAGGCATCGTGTGCTGAGAGTACAGGGGCGACCAAAATGCGTCCCTAGAGCGATCAACCGATGTCATCATCCCTAATTGCCATTAGCCTCGGACCTGCCTTGGTAAGTAAAATCGTAAAGTACAGTGGGCCACACGCACTCTCAAATTGCCGCAAGAGTGAATCCAGTTTTGTTGTCAACAGCAGGTGCACATCCCTCGCGGCTAATGCACTCTCTCTTCCAACGTGACCGCGCAGCCAAATCACTGAAACACCTAGCTTTTTCATTAGGACCCCATGCTCACGCTGCGCACCTAGATCTTTGGTCACCCAAATGTAGTTCTTCTGCGCCATCCATCTTAAGAGTTCTGGGTCTTTAGTTCCCCGTTTGTCTTCAGGAAATGTGTCGACTGGGTAACCTACAAGGCCAAGTGCTTGTGCAGCTCTCTTGGGTAAGTTCTCGTCAAGAACAAACCTCATGCTCTTAGGCCGCACTGTTTAGATGGGTCTCCCACTCAAGTGCACATCTTACTTGGTCTCCTTCCAAGTCGAACATTTCAGCAAGAGAAGCCTCGCTATTGCCATCTTGCTTCAATGACCAAATCGTCTTGGTATCAATTCGCGTGCCTTCGATGCATGGCGATCCAAACTGAATTTCAGGGTCGATTAGTACGCTCTTCTTGGGACGCCAGGATTCTGGTGTTTTATCGGCTCCAAACGAAAGACCGTGGTCGGGAACAGGGATTAGGATTTGAGTCAATAACTCATCAAAAGCAGTCTGGCCATATTTCGAGGCTGCAATCAACTTTTCCTTAGAGCTTACAAACAACTCCAACTCGGCAGTCCACATATCCTCTAATAAGAACGGGTGTTCGGTATCGCAAACTTCACTAATGTACTTTTCCGCAAGTTCAATCTTTCGGTAGGATATTCCTCTGGACCGAACAAGTGCAATCATTCGCAAGCGTATAAGGTCGAAAAACGTTATTACACGTTTTTTCTTTGACATCCCGTCCCGACGCGTCCACCGTGCTAAGTGCCTTGCAGTTGGCTTAATGGACGCACCTTTGGATTCAATAGTGGCAGGCGTCGTTGCCCGCAGTAGCCTTGCAGCATCCGGTAAGGTGTAAAGTCCCCTAAAGAGTTCTTTTTCTGTCTGTGTCATTGTAAACCGTCCAAACCTCGCTCTGACTTTGAGAAACCGAACATACCAAATGCAGGACAATTCGAACCTACAGTTAGAATGTCACAGAAAAGACTCAACTAGGATTATGGTTCGGCCCTCAGCAAACTACTGCCCAAGTATCCGCCGGATGAATATAGGACCGCCAGATAGGGTCTTGATAAACAACGGGGTTACTAGCGGAATGAGTCCGGCTGTGGCTAATTTCCAGATATCGAAGGGCACAGCATGTCAATTGCAATCGTTGCTACCACCAGTGGCCAAATGCAGACTAAGTGCGAACCACGAGTACTCTTGGGCACTAGGCACCTCAATCGCTAGCAAGCTGTTGCTATTCGGCGGAAATGTAAGTACGCTCTTTGCCGCGTTCTTCGACGCGTCTAGCATTGTTGGTGGCATGACACTGTCTAGAGGGCGTCATGCTTTCTACTTCTCAACGAGCTCGGCTTAGGGCCCTTCCTCAGACTTGCCTAACTGCTCCTAGACCGAAACGTAACACTTGTACATTCCACTGTCAAGGAACAATCAATTGGGTCTCGGCACTGCTCATTCCGGCCCTCCATGCCCCATTAGACGTACTGCACTTGGAAATTCGCTTCGGAAGGACGTTCGAAACGGCAGCCAGAAAATCCATTCACATTCAGTCCTAGACGCTTCATGCCAAGTTGACACTCTGTGCTCATCTGCATTCAACCTGGAACCGTCATTCACGATTCTCCCTATTGAAGCCTTCCAGTATCTCGTTCATTTTTTAACTGCTAGTCCCGCTGTAACTGATATTGTGGTATCTCTACCGGCTGGCCGCCGTTGGCGGCGGATTCGGCGGCGCAGACGCCCGGCAGACTGTACATGATGCCGTCGTAAACGTCGATGGGCGCGGGACTGCCCTCGCGGATGGCCTTCATGAAGTCCTTTAGCATGAACCACTCGGCGGTGCCGTGACCGCCCAGAGCGGCGGTTTCCGGCGCATCGGGGAAGTTTGTGCCCAGGGGGAGATTGTCTGGCACGACAAACTCTCGTTCTCCGGCGTAGCGGAACTTCGGTTCGTCCTTGCCGATCCAGCCGGAGTCAAACGTCGCCTTGGTGCCCATGAACACCTGCCGATGGTTGCCCCAGTGGGAATTGGCAAACGAGCAGGAAATGCGCACAACGCTATCATCGGTCATGCGGAAGATCGCCACCTGGATGTCGTCGAGATCCGGTTCGTAGTGCTCTTTGGTCCCCAGACACACGACCTCCACCGGATACTGTCCGGTGACCCACATGATCGGGCCCAGGCTGTGCGTGAGATACGTGATTGGGGGCATGGGCGACCGCCAGATACGATTGCCATGCTCGTCGCGCCGCAGTTTGGGAATGTTGTGAATGTACTCGGCTTCCGCGGCGAAGATCTGTCCCATGTCCCCGCGTTGGTTGAGGTGCTTGAGAGTGTGTACATACGCCCAGTAGCTGCAGTTTTCACCGCACATATAGAGGGCGTCACTCTTTTCCGCCGCGGCAACGAGTTGGTCGGCCTCTTCCCGCGTGGCAAGGATGGGAATCTCGGAGATGACGTTCACGCCCGCCTCGAGCACCTGTATGGAATGCTTAGCGTGCTGGGGCGCCGGTGTCGCCACCACCACGAGGTCCAAGTCCTCTACCAGCATCTCCTCTAGCGTGGCGTAACCCTTAGGCACGTTGTGCTCTTCACAAATCGTTTCCCGCCGTTCGGCGTTCATATCGGCAATTGCCGTAACGCTCACGCCGTCCATGGCCTGCAACACGCGCACAAAACTTCGCCCGCGCCGCACGCCGAATACGCCCGCACGCAATTCGCTGCTCATAGCACTCCTCGCTCCACTTTGCCGAAGATTCTATTCGAGTCCAAAATTGGAACCGCCTAGGCCTCCGTGATCATCTCCTCAAGGAAGTCTCCCACACCGTTGTTCACAAAGACCGCGCTGGTGTCGAACCGGAGGAAACTACACCCTTCATCGACGCGCATCCTTCTCTTTCACTTTCAGTACATCGCTCCGCTGGGGATCTGCTGCGCCCGCGGCTTAGCTTAAATTCCCTCACCTGGGGGAGAGGGTTAGAGCCTGCCCCGTACGTGATACGGGGGTGAGGGCGACAAATCAGGCTGCGCCCTGCGCTAACCGCCGCGCTGCAGTTGGTACTGGGGAATTGCGACCGGCCGGCCGCCGTTGGCGGCGGATTCCGCCGCGCAGATACCCGGCAGGCTGTACATAATGCCTTCGTAGACGTCGATGGGCACCGGTCCGCCGGTGCGGATCGACGTGAAGAAGTCCTCCAGCATGTACCATTCGGCAGTGCCGTGTCCACCGAGGGCAGCGGCTTCCGGCGCATCGGGATAGTTCGTGCCCAGCGGCAGGTTATCGGGTATGGTGAAGTCTCCTCCCGCGTAGCGGAATTTCGGCTCATCCTTGCCGATCCAGCCGGAGTCAAACGTTGCCTCGGTACCCATGAAGACCTGACGGTGGTTGCCCCAATGGCAGTTGGCGAAAGAACACGTTATGCGCACGACGCTGTCATCAGTCATGCGAAAGATGGCCATCTGAATGTCGGTGAGGCCCGGTTCGAAGTGCTCCGCTGTACCCAGACAGACCACCTCCACGGGATACTGGCCGGTGACCGACATCACCGGGCCGAGGCTGTGGGTGAGGTAGATGATCGGCAGCATCGTCGCCCGCCACGTGGGATTGCCGTGTTCGTCGCGCCGCAGACTGGGGATGCTGTGAATATACTCGGCTTCCGCGGCGAAGATCTGTCCGAAGTCTCCCCGCTCATTGAGGTGCCGGAGAGAGTGCACGTACGCCCAGTAATTGCAGTTCTCGCTGGTCATGTAGAGCGCATCGCTCTTTTCAACGGCGGCTACTAACTGGTCGGCCTCCTCCCGCGTGGCGAGCGTAGGAATTTCGGAGAGCACGTTCACGCCCGCCTCGAGCACCTGTATGGCATGCGCGGCGTGCTGGGCTATCGGTGTGGCTACCACCACGAGGTCCAAGTCTTCTGCCAGCATCTCCTCAAGCGTGGCAAAGCCGTGGGGCACGTTGTGCTCGTCACATACCGTTTGCACCCGTTCGGCGTTCATATCCGCTACGGCCGTCACATTCACGCCATCCATGGCCTGGAGCACACGGACAAAGCTCAGCCCCCGACCTACGCCCAAGACTCCCGCCCGCAAATCGCTGCTCATGGCACTCCTCGCTCTGCTACACTTACGAATTCACATCCGCTCCGAACACAACGCTGCCTATCCCAGCGTCTCAATTTCCTGCCGGAGATTCTGCATGCCGGTACTTACAAAGACACTATCGTTGCCGAACCAGAGGAAGCGGAAGCCCTCAGCAACACGCTGCTGGGCTTGCTCGTAGCTCTGGCAGACGTAGCCAGCCGCGGTGCCGGTGCGTTTGCCGGCGGCGGCGACCTGCTGCACCAGCGCCTCATGGTGGGCCTCGTCATGGCCGTGGGCGTGCACGTTGATCATGAGGTCGCCGGGGCCGATGAGCACGACGTCCACGCCCTCCACCTGCATGATGCTCTCCACGTTGGCAATGGCCTCTTCACTCTCCACCATGACGATGACCATGACCTCATCATTGGCGGCGGCAAAGTAGTCCTGCGCGGTACCGCCCCCGATGAGATTGAGGCGCATGCCGCCGCCGGAGCGGGTGCCAGCGGGCGGGAATCGCGCCGGGCTCGCAGCGGCCGCGGCCTGTTCGGCGGTCTCCACCATGGGGACAATGACGCCCAGTGCCCCCATGTCGAGCACGCGGTTGATGGTACCGGGCTCGTGACCTTTCACGCGTACGATGGGCGCAGTATCGGTGTGGAGAAAGCGCGCTAGCGCGTTGTTCAGCGACAGTTCGGTCCACTGCCCGTGCTGCCAGTCAAAGCTCACGAAGTCGAAGCCCACGTGGGCGACTTGCTCCGCCAAGTCCGGCGAGTCGATGCCCATCGCGGGTCCGGCGGTGACGCCCCCGGCGCGGATCTTCGCCAGCGCCCGATTCTTCTGCATTTTTTCTGTGCTCCTTGCTCTACCCAAGAGTGAATTTGGATCTTGTCTCGTGACTTGTATCTCTGTGTCTTCAATCCAGCCTTGTGCGTTGCAGCGAGTTTCTGCGGATCCAATAGCCCAACGCTGTGCCGCCGTGTACCCTTCGACTGTGCTCAGGGCGAACGGCTGGGGTCTCTCTCGATAGTCGTCAAGGACAGTCAGCTTAGTCCCCCTGTTCCGTTTGTGCTGAGCCTGCCCAGTGCCGTTTGTCCGGCTCCATGCCGTTCGTGCGGTACATCCCTAGCCCGCTGCTGTGCCGCCGTTTACCCTTCGACTGTGCTCAGGGCGAACGGCTAGAGTCTCTCTCGATTGTCGTCAAGGACAGTCGGCTTAGTCCCCTTGTTCCGCTTGTGCTGAGCCTGCCCGGCCTGAGCCTGTCGAAGGGTCGAAGCACTCTTGGCGCGTGCCTATATCAACAAACGGGGGTAAAGTCTCTCACAACCTACATCCAAGCAATGGTTCGCCGTGACATCGGGAAAGTCACCCTAATTCCCCAACCCCTGCAGCAGCGCCCGCACGTAGCCCACCGAGTAGGCAACGTATTGATGTCCATTCGCCGTGTCGCCGGTCAACCGCATCACGTGGTCGAAGTCAATGGCACCTTGGTAGTGTACCCCATGCAGTGCCTCCACGACTTGCTGCATGTGCATGTCGCCCTCATCCAAGAAGACCTCGCTGTAGCTGCCGTCTACCGGCAGCCTGCCGCGCACGTTGCGGAAGTGCACGTGGACGACTTTGCCCTGCCCGCCGAAGTGGCGGATTCCCTCAAAGATGCTCTCGCCTGATTCGTAGCGCGTGCCGACGCAAAACGTCATGGTGTTGTGCGGGCTGGGAACCTCGCTGAAGAGGCGGTCGAAGTCGGCAAAGCGGCAGAGGATCTGCGGATTGCCGTAGAGTTCATACAGCGGCGGATCGTTGCCGTGCATCGCGACGTTTATGTTTGCGCCTTCAGCCACAGGTATTAGTTGCTTGTAGGTGGTGAGAAGATTTTCCCAGAGCTGGTCGGCGGTAACGGTGAAGCGCGGGGCGGTTTGCCCTGCCTCTTCATCCGCGAGGTCGAAGTGGTAGTAGCGGTAGCCGCCGCGGCCCTCCGGCCAGGAGCGCCCGGTTGTGGTGCTGCCCCCGGCATTGGCGGCTTGAAAGCACTGGACGCCCATCACGGGCACGTCCACCTCACCCAGCAACTCCGCCATGGTGCAAAGGTGTTCGCGCTGCCGGGCCGCGTTAGGGCCGCCGATAAGGGCATCGAGGTGGTGAGAATTGGTGGCATTGGCACGCTCGATGCGCAGACCGGCCGTGGCAAAGCGCGTCACGATGTCGTGCAATCCTTCCCGCGTAAAGCACCCGGTCTCGTCGTATCCTGGCACCATCCCAAGTTCGATATCGATACAGTCCACTCCGATCTGCTGCAGGAAGCGCAGGTAATCGTCTCCGCCACTCTTTAGCGACTGCCGGTTCGCGCGTACACCGATCTTCATGGCGATTGCTCCTTTGCTCATCTCAAGCTCTAGTGAGAATCTCTCTGCCGCTGTGTATTGCTTTCACTGAATGCCCTTGTATGCTACATGGTATTGCTCATGCTGACACTGTGCAGGCGTCGTATGCCGTCCATGTGCACTGGTTCCGTAAGGGAAACGCGCGACAGTCCATCATCCCGGCGCAAGCCGGAATCCCGACAATTGGGGAAGCATCAAAGGCAGGCCGCCAAGACTTATCTAGACCTAACGCCAATCATCCCCAAGTTAAGATGATAGGTGCTCCGCAATTGACCCCGTATTCTCGCGTTTGCCGCGCTATCCCGCCGCCTGCTCCGCCGGTCTCCGCTTGATGAGCACGAGCGCCGTCAGCGCCGCGAAAACCGACACAGCGCCGGAGAGAATGAACGCACCGCCCAGACCGAGCAGGTCGGCCACCGCGCCCGCCGTCATAGGGCCGACGAACATGCCGATGGCGTATACGGCTTGGAAGACGCCCATGGCGGTGGCGCGGTCTTCGCTGGAAATCTCACGAATGCTCAGCCCCATGAGCAAGGGATAGACAATGCCGCGCCCGATGCCGTTGATGCCCTGGGAGGCCGCGAGGAGCGGTATGTCTTGAATTAGCGGCACCACAAACGTGGTAGCGGCCATGATCATCATGCCGGTGAAGACTGCCCAATTGTCGCCGAGGCGTTGGGCAAAGCGGTGGTTGACGAGTGACGCCAGCGTATACGGCACCAGCGAGACCACGCCGATGATGCCCAGCGTAAACTTGCTTGCCCCCAGGTCGTCGGCGTAGACGGGCACAAAGCTGAACGTCGTCGCCCAGAAGGCGTAATGGTTCAGCGCCGTCACCGAGGCCACGATGATGAGCGCCGGATGGGTCATGATGCGCCAAATCTGCCGGAGGGTTGGCGGTTTGCGCGTAACGCGCTTTTCCTTGATCGGGACGGTCGAGATCAGACCGATGACGGCCAGGCCGGCGCCGGCGTAGAACGTGGCTACCATGCCCAAGGATTCGGCGATTTGGCCGCCGGCAAGATTCACCACGATCAGCGAGACGCCATTAATCGCCGACATGATGCCCATGGCCTTGGGTGCCTCGTCGGCCGGAAAGTAGCTGGCATAAAGCACCGTAAACGCCACCCAGGTGGCAGCGCTGATGCCCAACACGCCGCGAAACACGGCCAAATACGTGGCGGTAGGCGCGAGCGCCAAGCCCAAGCAGCCGACGATGTTGAAGAAATGTCCCGCGTAGAGAAACGGCAGCCGCCGGCCCCAGCGGTCGGATAGTATGCCCAGCGGTATGCGGAGCACCATTTGGACCAGGCCGTAGGTGCCAACCACGATGCCGATGAGCGTAAACGTCGCTCCCAGCGACTCTGCATAAACCGAGAGGATCGGCGAGTAGATGTACAGCGCGCCCCAGTAGAGAAACGTGCCGACATAGAATGCCCAGATGGTCAGCCGATCAGGCTGAGCAGGGGAGTCGGTTGATGTCTCTTGCTGAGTTGCTGCCACGGGGTAGAATCTTGCTCTAGTGGGTAGGGGCACGATATATCGTGCCCCTACGATTGAATTGTCTCAATGCGTACCCAACGATTCTTTGGTTCGAACTGCTGGATTCTCAATATCCAAATCCCATTTCGCTGGATTGTTGGCAATGTATTTGCGCACTTCTTCGAGTTCCCTTTCGTCGCGAATTACCCGCTCATAGTACCCTCGCTGCCAAACCTTGAAATCCCCATGTTCCCTAATGCTGCGCGCGTACCTTGTGACCGCCGCCTTAAAGGTCCGAATTACTGTTGGCAGCGATCCCGCAACTGGCTGAGAAAACTGCTCTTTTCCGGCTTCGCTAGGTGAATCGATTCCCACCGTACCACTCAACGCCTCAGTAGGGGCACGATATATCGTGCCCCTACCGGTGTCGGTAAATAGGAGAATGCCGTGCAGGTGATTAGGCATCACGCAGAATTGGTCGAGCCTTACGTGGGGAAAGTGAGCAGGTATATTCTCCCAGCAATCTTCAATGATGAGTCCAAGGTCGTTGAGCGAAACGTCTCCACCGCGCACCTTGCCCCATACATCCCTCCAGTCGTTCGCACAGACCGTCACAAAGTACGCTCCTGGTTGCGCATAATCGAATTCTTTCAAGCGAACGGACCGTCGCTTAGGTCGTCGAGTAGAGTCAGCCACCATTCCCCCAAGCAAGTTTCTCTTTCAAGCATTTCAACCTGAGTCTGTCGCAGTCGTAGGGGCACGATATATCGTGCCCCTACGACTGCGGTTCATTCTCTATTCTGTTTCAATTCATCCTTGCAAAATCCGTGCGCCCTCCAAACCGAAGCGCACGAAAGTATAGTCGTCCGTCCAGTTGAGCCAATCGGAGAACGTGGCTGGCGAGACTGCCAGGATTTCGCCGTCGCGGTGGTGGTGTGGGCCCAGCAAGTTGTGGAGCGTGCCTATCAGCTCCAGTTCCAAGGTGTTTTCGCCCGCGACCAAATGAGATGAAATGTCCAGTTCGTGGGGCCGCCAGACGATTGTGCCGGCCTCTTGGCCGTTTACGCGCACGATCGTCACCGTAGCGTCCAGCCCATCGAGCGCGAGTGCCGCGGCATCTCCTTTTTCGGATACCTCCACCTGCTGGCTGAGTCGCACGCGGCCGGCATAGAAGGGCAGTCCCTGAGGCGTAAGGTCGCCCGACTGCGCTTGAGTCGGAGCCGGGACGAGCCTGAACGCATTGCCATTCTGTTCAACCCCAAAGTCGCCAATCACGTAGCAGGCTTCAATCTCCATGTCGAGACTCGTGACGCCCTCCAACGTGATCGTGTTCGCCCCCGGTTGGGCGAGCGCGCCGATGGGAATGCGCCGGAAGGTCGAATCGAGCCAATAGCCGTCACTGGCATCATGCGCGACCGCCGTGCCGTTCACCGCGATGCGAAATTCATCCGGACGTTCCACCACCAGCGTGAGTTCGTGCCCCGCCGCAAGACCGGATTCAAAGGTGTACCGCACGGAGAACGGCACGCCGCTGCCGGTTATGCGTACGTGTTCCAGAGTGCCGGCTTTCCGCAAATTCTCCAGGGCTTTCAGGTGGGGTACGGGCTCCTGCCAGTCGCCGTCGGCAACGCGATACGCGCAGTAGTCAAGCGTGAGCGCATTTGGATCCAGCAATTCCACGTCCCAGGTATCGCCCACAGCGACTGATTGGGTAAAGTCCGGCGCGGGCGCCGCCTCGGCGGCGGGGCCGTGCGCAGCGTTGACGAGCAGGTATGAACCCACCGGAGCGAACGGCAGCGTAACGGCGCCGTTTGAAGCCCCATTCCGTGCCGGCAGCGGTTCAATCTCGCCGGTCGCGGCGTCCCAGAGCTGCCAATTGCCACCGTTCGGCAGGTGCACGGTGTAGTCGCCGCCTTCATCTTGGCTCGTGTTTGCCAAGAAGAGAGTCTGGTCCCCGCCGTTGCGCCGCAGGTTGTACCAGACGTGCGGCACTGTGCTGCCGTCCCCATTGGTCACCCGTACCGGTCGTGCCAGGTGCGGCTCCAGCGTCGCGGCCAGGGGTGCGTCGCCGAGCGATAGTGTGTCGCACGCGGCAATCAGCGCATCCACGGACTCGTCGCGTTCGCCTTCGATAAGCGTCGGCTTCTCATCACAGAAGAACACAACGCCGCCAGCAGCCCTGAAGGCCTGCAGCAACGCCACCGTAGAACCTGCCAGCGTAATGCTCGGTGGCACGATGACGACGCGGTAGCGCATTTGACCGACGACGAGGCAGTCGTCTTCCACGCGGGCGTGCCGTGCCATGATTGATTCATCGCCAAAGTGAAAGTCGAAGTGTTCCTCCAGGAGCCGCGTGGAAAGCGCGACCCATGGATCGTTAATTGCTCGCGCTGATTGGGGATTTTGCGGGCGATAGACGGACCACGCACTGCCTATGGGGTGCACGACGAGGAGGTCTACCACACGCTCCCCTTGACTGAGCGCATAGGACAGCCGGGCGTAGTAGTCGTCGATCAAGGCATTGTGCGGCCACCACGGTTGCTGGTAGAAGATGTCCGGCGGATAGTCCCGCTTGCGCGCGCCGCGCAACGTATACGACGACAGGTGCGGGTTGAGGAAATTGATGCCCAGTACGCACTGCCAGTCGCCGATCCACTTGCGGCCTTCAAACGAGAGGTTTTGCCCGGAGCAGCCGTAGGTCTCGGAAAGCGCCCGCTCTTTGCCAAGCTGGCAGACCACGCTATCCAATTGCTTGGGTGTGACGAGGTCCGCAATGTTGCGGCGCAGGTGGTCTATGCCGGGGTAGTGCATATATTCATAGTGGGGCATCACCGCGCCCGAGACCGGTACTTGCTGCTGTAGCGAATCTTCGTAGAGATAGTGCCCGGTGAGCTTCAGGTTGTGAGCGTCGCACCAGTCGTAAATCTGCTTCGAGAACGCCTCGACGAACTGCTCCGTGATGGCGCGCCAGTAGTGGTAGCGCACTTTGCGATAATCACCGACTTCATAGAAGAGCGACGGCAGATGCGGAATCAGGTCATAGCCAAACTTCCCCGCGAATATCTCGGCAAACCCCTTAGTCCAGGGTACGGAAATCTCCGGGTGCTCCTGGTGGAAGGAGCAGTAATTCGGCTCATCGGTAAAGATGCCGGGAACCACTGAACCGAAATCGTCGCCAAGGACGTCGCGATAGGCGACATAGGTGTTGTCGATGAACTCACCCACGGCGTCAACGCTGAGCTGGTCGCTGTACGCAGCGCCATTGAACCAGGGGCTCCCGAGCGGCGCGATCCATTCGTGAAACTGCAGGTACGTGAGATGGGCGTCGTCCTGCTGCGCGTCCACCTGCCGCACGTCGGTGAGCGCGCCGTTGCTGAGGTTGCCCGCAAACACCGCCACGCTCTCGGGATAGGTGTCATAGCGATTGAACACCCGGAGGGCGAGCACCCGCATGCGGTAGTCGGGGTTTTTGAGCGCGGTCATGCCGCCGGCGAAGCCGCTGGGCCACTTGTCTTCATCGTAGAGCCAGGCGTGCATGCCGCGCTTGCGGGCTTCCTCCACGCACGTGCGAATGCGGTCCATCCACTCCGGCGTCATGTAGGGCGTCTCGAGGCCCAGCCGCGAGTGCATGAAGAAGCCGCCCCACCCGGCCTTCTCCATCTCGTCGATCTGCCGCACCAACTCGTCGTCCTCCAACCAGTCGTTCCACGACCAGAACGGCACAGCGCGATACTCGACACCGGGATGCTTAAATGTCTCTCTATCCATTAGAGGAGCCTCCAAACGGATTGCACAGGCAGCGTTTCAACGCATCTTTAGGGTGCATTGTACGCATCAATGATAGCGAGAGACAAGCGGCATACACCGAAGAGAGGACTATGCGACCCCGAGTGTGGCGTGAAAGCGGTGGCCGAGCAAGACACGAATGGAGAATGAAAACTGGTAGGCGCAGATTCAGCAAGGAGCGTGGTTCAGACGGCTACGCTACCCGCAAGTTCCCGTGACCAAAGCGCCTTAATCTTATCAGCCAACGTCTTGAAGTCGGTGTAGGCATCCCTGGCAGCGGTGGCGTGAGCGCCGCGAGCGCCATCCGCAGGTGCGAGCTTGAAGATTGGCTTGCGTGATTCCTGTGCCATGGGAACAAGGCTCCGGTAATGCTTGACAGTAGCAAGAGAATTCTCGTCATCCTCTGGTGTGCCCGGGTAAGTACCGTTCTCATTGCCCAAAAGACTCTCCGCGTATTCCTCTGGCATCCGGTTGATCCACTTATCATACGCTTGTACTGGACGACTCAGACGGACTCCATGTTGCTGTACTACATAGCCGATCGGTTGCATACGTCCTTTGGGCATCGGGAGGTCTGAGACCGGGTTGCGGTCGCTACGATCGCTCCACTCAGCCCGCCAAGTTCGGAGTGTCGGGCCTAGATTTCGTAGACCCTGAAGGGAATATAAGTCGGCAGCTAGCGGTACGACTACGAAATCTGTAGCTACCAGCACTGCTCGGTTCAATGCACCCAGGTTAGGGCCTACGTCTACAAGCACGATTTCTGCATCACTTTCTGCTGCTGCTTTCTGCAGAATGCGCCACAATGCCGAGATAACGCGGAAAGCACGAGGTTGGCGATCAAGACAAGCCGGCCATTGGCTCGACAACTCACCCTCGGCAGAGGACAGTTTAAGATCCCCCACGACGAGAGCTAATCCTTGACCAGGCTGCTCAAGGCAGGGTGGCGTAACGTCACCGGTACCATCTAAGAGCGGCTGCAGAGCTCCATAGATTGTCTTTTCTGGCGAACTCTTGAGCCAAAATGCCTCCAGACGCTCCTCCGCAAGAAACATGCTAGTAAGGTTCGCTTGCGGGTCAAGGTCTGCCGCTACAACACGTACACCCAATTCAGCGTACATCCACGCCAAGTGATAAACGAGGGAGGTCTTGCCAACCCCGCCTTTGTTGTTGAAGAAGGTGAGAACAGGGACGCTCATCTCAGATCACTTTCTAAACCTTATGTCCTGGTATCGTAACCAGTACGTTATATTGATCAACGTCGAACTGAATCTCAGGGTGCCCCGCTTCACTTAGCAATTTCCTTGCCAAAGGGATACCCAGTCCAAAATGCTGCACAAAGCCCAGCGTTCGCATGGCTTCCGCAAGGTTAGGGTTACGGTATGCAGTAAAGCCCGGAGAGCCAAAGCTTCCCTCGTTTACCGAGCCAAACGTGCCCCCGGGACTGATAATCTCTATGCGATCATCATACCAATACACTCGAATTGGTGCGTTATTACCCTCGTACGAACGATGCATTACAGCATTGCGAGCAATTTGCTGTATTGCTTCGATTGGATAGGTGCTTGTCCGTTTTTCGATGGGTCCGGACGTAAAGTCAACTGAAGTCCGGTTATGCCCTCGAAGCTTGTCCTCCAACCGGCTAATGACGTCCGTAATTGTGCCGCTGAATGCCTCTTCGTCGGCGATGGGGTCCGTCGGATCCGAGCCGTCGAATCTCAAGAATTGAACATATGCCCCGGGCAGGTAATCCAGAGTCCGTCTTCCTAATACGAGCAGGCCTAGTACCGTGGGTAAAGGCTCATTAGAAGTAGCGACCATTTTTGCAGCAGCCAACTGCTCTTCAATACTGCGCTCATTGGCATCCAATACCTCTCGAGCAAAGGCTTGAGGAAGGTATTCATTCATAAACTGAGTCAGATGGAGATCACTTAGCGAGGCAGACGGAATAGGCTGAATATCGAACGGAATATCTCCATAGCGGCGCTTCTCGGTGAGAATGCGTTCGTCCTGCGCTGTTGCGATTCCGCGTCGCGAGCCGATGCGGACGTGCACACGACCACTGTAGCGAACCGGCGGTGAATCGGATGGCTGGACCGTGACGATGGCCACATCCTTGCCGCCAATTGAGCGTCTCTCAACCGTCAGCGAGGGCGGCGGTAAGGTCTTACCGTCGGTCTTCATGTCCGCCAGTTGCCGGAGCAACTCGTCCGTGACCGATAGACTTGACGGGACGCCATCATCCTCAACACCGACAAAGACATAGCCGGGTAATCGATGGTTGGGCAGATCATTGGCAAAGGCGCAGATGGCTTCACGGGTCCGGTTGGGCGCATCGCCACCCAACGACTGCTTGAACTCGACGCGGTCCGATTCCCCTTCACGCAATAGCTGCATCCAGGCATCGCTATCCAGGTCTCTCAATCCACATCTCTCCACTGTTGAATCAAGCGGTCACGAACACGTACGATGCAGGCTACGTGCTCGTGATGCGGTAGATCGTGCCGTTACGGATGATCACATACACTTCACCGTCGGCGTCCTCGCCGAAAGAGGTGATTTCCGATGGCGCGACGAATAGCACGGTGCGCAGCCAGGCGCCGTCGGCCTGGGGTGTCAGGGTCCAGACGATGCCGGAACAGTAGTCGCCAAAGATATAGTTGCCCGCGAGCGCCGGGAGCTGCTGGCCGCGATACATGTAGCCGCCGGTAACGGAACAGCCCTCGTTGCGGCCGTATTCCGCAATCGGAAAGACCATCTCTCTACGGACCATGCCCTCCGTACTGCGGTTGCCGTAGGGCTGGCTGCCCTCAAACCGGTTCCAGCCGTAGTTCTCGCCGCCCGGACTGGCAGCCGGTTGGAAACTCACCTCTTCCAGCTTGTTTTGCCCCACGTCGGCCATAAAGAGATCGCCGGTATCGCGGTCGAACGAGAATCGCCAGACGTTGCGCAGTCCCCATGCCCAGATCTCCGCTCGCACCCCCTCACGTCCGACGAATGGATTGTCCGCCGGCACGGCGTAGCCGCCGCCTGTGCGCACGTCGATACGGAGCAACGTGCCAAGCAACGTTCCCAGGTCTTGTCCGCTGTCTAACGGGTCGCCGCCGGAGCCGCCGTCACCCAGGGCGACGTAGAGATAGCCGTCGGGGCCGAACTTGATCAAGCCGCCGTTGTGATTCCCATAGGGTTGCTCCACGCGCAGGAGCACTTCTTCGCTATCGGGATCGGCCGCGTCGGGATTGTCGGCAGAAACGCGATAGCGCGCGACCACCGTATCTCCCCGGTTGTCCGTGTAGTAGACGTAGAAAATGCCGTTCGCCGCATATTCCGGATCGAATGCCATGCTCAAGAGGCCCTGCTCATTGGCACTGGAGCCGACGCGCGAGTCTATATCGAGAAACAGCGGCTCCTGCCGTCGACCGTCTTTGAGAATTGCGATCGTGCCGTTCTGCTCTACGATGAAGAGCCGTCCGCCGGCGTCGCCGGGCGCATAGGTGAGGTAGAGCGGACGCTTGAATCCCGTACCTACGGTCTCCAGGCCATAAGCGCCTTCTGCCGGCGGCATTGGCGTGCGAACGGAGGGAACGGGAGCCGCCGTTGGGACGACCGCTGCGGTTGGCTGCGGCACTGCAGTTGCAGGAATTTGTGTCGGTAAGGCCGTGGCGACGGCCGACGTAGTGGCTGGTGGCTCCGGCTCGTCGCCGCCGCACGAGCTGATGAGAGTGGCGCCAAGGACGACCAGCAGCGAGAGTAGCCCCAGCTTCAAAGCTGCCAGCCTCCAATTCGGGAGATGCGCTTCTGCGCTTTTGTTCATGCGGCTTCCTTTCCTGCAACCCAGCACCTAGCCCAAGACGACGGTTGTTTTCTTGCACCATAGAAGCAGGGAAACAAGCACCCGCGCTACGGCTTGCTGACGAGAATTAGGTTTGGTTCGACAGGAGATCGTTGACTTTGCGCCAGCGGCCGGGAAGGCAGAACGTGCGCATGTGTCCATCTGCTTGTCGTCCGATTCAGCACTCGAATAACGGACGCACGACCCCCAATCACCGCTCCTCATCTTCCATGATACACTGGGTAGCGCTGCCGCGGCGGCGGCCGGTTGTGCCGGTCTCATAATGCGTAGAGAGGCTCAGACCCTCGATGTCCGAAGCCGAGCCGGAAAGAACCCATCCATTTCCACCAGGCTACGTCCAGCGGTGCCGGGCGGCGCGCAGAGAATTGTCTGGGCAGTGGACGCCGACCGTCGGCGATTGGGTGATGCAGGATGACGCGGTAAGCCTGCTCGATGATGGCGCCGCGAAACGCGGAAGTGAACTCGTAACCGACCGCACCGTTTGCTGGCTGCCCCGCCTCGATCAGCTGCTTGCAATGCTGAACGCGGTCTCGCCCCACACCGTGCTAGATTGCTATCAGGGCGACTTTGCCTGCATCTGCTTTGACGAAGTGAGCCGCCGCATCGCCGACGTGGTAGCGGAAACGCCTGAACTGGCCTGCTTGCAGGCGTACCTGTTCATTCGTGCTGAGCTCGCGGCGCAGGAGAATCCCTGGGAATTGTAAGTGTTGAGTAATTTGTTGACAGAATTCGCTTTCCCGTAGAAAGCGCTACAAGGCCTTGTCATTCCGAGCGTAGCGTCGAACCCTGTTCGCGGAATCTAGGGTCCCTGCTTAACACACTTTCACGGCCTCAGCACTCTAGATTCCGCGCTAAGAGCGACACTCCGCTACGCTCCGTTCGGAATGACATGTATGTAGGCAAGCACAGAGTTCTGCTCCCATGTTTCTTCTACCAAATCTGTCAACGAATTACCTGACATTTACGGGAATAACCTCTATTTGAAGCCGGACAGAAGCAATGCGGGGGCATCCTCTTGGGAGACCTTGGCGCATTTCCGGACGGCGGAGCGAGAAATACTCCCTCTAACCAGAAGGCCGTCCCTATAAATGCATCGCTCCGGGTAGACTTGCCCTTCGACCCATCGACAGGCTCAGGACGGGCTTGCCGAAGGATCGAAGCACGATCTCGCCTATCGAGTCGACTTATGAGACCGCCTCCCGGGGAGAGGGGGTAACACACTTTCCTCAGGGGCTAGTTACGCGAAGGTCACCGATGAGAGAGTTGGAGTGTTACGATCCTCGCCCCAACGACTACGTCGAGCGCGGCGCTAACTAAAGTTCATCCCGCGCCCGCGGGGAACCCATCCGCCCATTGATTAGGTGGATTTCCCAGAGCGGGGGACAAGCCACCGAACTGCACGAGGTTTGAACGAAGGATGCCGAATTCGAATCTCAATAGTATTGCAGGCTCTCACTTAGAGGTCCTTCACCCCCACCGCAATCTTTGTCGGCAGACCCCAGAGATTCTCTCTTTCGCTGTGAGTTAGCTGGAAACCGGCCTCTTTGAGCGCCTGCTCCACGTAGATGGGCCGGCAGTCTATGAGCTGCGGCAGGCGTTGGTGCAGCCATTCATACACCCGCACCATCAGCGAAATGCCGTCCTCTCGCGATAAGCTGACCACGCCCAGCCTGCCGTTCGGCTTCAGCACCCGCCTGATCTCGCCGAGCACGATTGGGATTTCGGGCGTATCGAACAGTTCCAGGGTGAAACTCATGAAGACGGCATCGAGGGTCTCATCTGCATACGGCAGATGTGCCGCGTCGCCGCAATGCAATGCCACTCTCTTCGACATTCCAGTCCGGTCCAGCCGCCGTTGGCTGACCTCACGCATGCCGGCGGAGAGGTCCACGCCGTGCACGCGGCCATTGGCGCCCACGGCTTGAGCGATCTGCACCAGACTGTGTCCCGTACCGAAGCCGATCTCCAAGGCAGTCTCGCCCGTTGCTATGCCCAGCCGCTCCAACGCTTGATCGCGCAGTCGTTTTTCAAAGGCGCCGGCAAAGAGGTCGTACGAGCGGCTCATCCTGTCGTAGCTTGCCCGTGCCTGCGCCTTGGTTCTGGGTACCGGTAGCATCACATAGCTTTCTGATTTGAGACAGCGCCCCTAATGTCATAGGTGCACGTATGTGTGTAGAGTATGCCATGCAGGTGGGCCGTCCCGCCGTGTTATCCATCTCTTGGCGGCTTTCCCCGCAAAACCCGGCCAAACTACCGGTGAGGGAAAACATGCATGGCAGACTGCCGTAGTGCCTGCCTTTCCCCATAGGGCCGGAGCACTGCGGCGCAGCCGCTCTTCTTTGCGGCGAAGAGCGCTTCTCAGGATTTCCCCTCGGCCGGCGCAGTCGGAGCCGTTGCACCCGATTCAATGCGTTGCTCCTGCTCGATCATGATCTTGAGCGCGGTGTATATCAGGATGTCGAGCGAAAAGCCCCAAAGCGCCGAGAGTTCCGATTCCAAGAACGTAAACACCTGTGTCACGAAGATGCTCACCAGCACGCTGCGCACAAACCAGTGGTAGGCGGCAAGTCGCGAACGTCTTAACTGAAGGATGCCAATGAGCGTCAGCAAACCGGTAACCGCCACAGAGCAAAGGGTGGCAGTGCCTGTGAACCCTAGCTGCATCTCGTCGAACCCGCCGGCAAGAAGCCCGGCCGCACCAATGAGCAGCACTATGGCAATCTGTACAACGGCAAACAACAGGAAGAATCCAATGAGCACCGGCCTGAACTACCGCGACAGCACCACCCGGCTGTAGAGACGCACGGCGTAGTCCCGCACCCGAAAGTAGAAGCCCATGTCCGGTACGGGCTGCGGTTCGATAGTCCGCACAAACCTGGTTAGCCCTTGGACAATTGGGTCGGACGTATCGGACTTCGCCAGCAAATCAAGGGTTGTGCGCTTGGTATCGGCGTCGAGCGGTCTGCCGGCGGCCAACTCCAATTGGTTGAAGGCGTTCGCCAGCGCCTCCGTCGGTCCCGGCTCCTGCCGTCGAAAGGCTTCGAGCACCAGAAAGATCGCGATGAAAATAATGTAGATCAGGCCGATGGTGGGCTCGTAGAAATAGTCGTTGTCGCTGGTGATGAATTTGCCCAACTCATCGATGAACGTGCCGAACCCTATGCCGCCCAAGATTGCGGCCAGCCGTTGGGCCACCCGGCCCAACGCGGCAAATAGCAGGAGCAGGGCCACGGTCATGAACAGGCCGCCCCAGAGCATGTGCGCAATGTGCAGTCCATCGCCGCCCAACTGCGGATAGCCGGTGGCGGCAAGGGCGCCTCGGATTGCCAACACCGACGCGATGCCCGCGACGAGAAAGAGCTCGATGAGTTCCGGGGCGTCGCTATTGCGAACGAAGAAGTGTCTGAGTTGCACGACTTCTCCTGACGTTCACTCCGCCCTCGCCGCTAGGTGCGGGACCAGTGTGGACACGGCAGTCCTCGCCAACGGAGGGAGGCGGCGCGCTGCAACTGAGCCGGATACTCTTCACCAATTACTGAATGCATCTCCTTGCAACCCTACCAGAAAACTTCGTCCCCTTACGCCCCCGCTGCCGCTGGCAGGCGCTTCGAAATCGCGTTGTAGTGTTGCCCAGGGCATCGTGGCGGCGTATGCTAGAAAACGAGAAGTAGGCGCGCCTGGCAGCAAAACGAGCAATAGGATTTCCCCCGATGAGTCCCACAAAAGCCAAGATGCCGGCCGATTCGCTTGTCCTCATAGACGGACACTCCATCGTCCATCGGGCGTTCTTCGCGGTGCCGAAAGAGTTTGCGAGCGCTTCCGGCGAGCCGACCAATGCGGTCTTTGGCTTCACGAACACATTGCTCTACGTGATCAATATGATCAAGCCGAAGTACGTCGTCGTGGCCTTTGATCTGCCGGGTCCCACTTTTCGCCACGAGCAGTTCGCCGAATACAAAGCGACGCGTCCGGAAGGCGATCCGCTGCTCTATCAGCAGATGGACCGGGTGCGGCAGGTGGTGGATACATTCAGCATTCCCATCTTCGCGGTGGAGGGCTATGAGGCTGATGACGTGCTCGGCACCCTTTCGCGCCAGGCGGCGGAGCAGGAGATTCCCACCTTTATCGTGACCGGCGACACCGACGCCTACCAGCTTGTAGACGACGTGGTGCACTTGCTCGTGCCCCGGCCCCGCACCGGCGAGCTGGCAGAGGTCGGCCCCGCGGAGGTAGCGGCGCGCTTTGAAGGACTCACCCCCGCACAAGTCATCGACTATAAGGCCCTGGTGGGCGATACTTCCGATAACGTGCCGGGCGTGCGCGGCATCGGCAAGAAGACCGCCGGAACGCTCCTGCAGAAGTACGGTGATATCGAAGGTATCCTTAGCAATGTCCATGAGCTGCCCACGCGCCAACAGAAGGCGCTGGCGGCGGACAGGGAGCAGCTTGCGCAGAGTCGCGGGTTGGTGACGATTGTGCGGGACGTGGACATTGCGCTCGATCCCGGGGCTAGCGAATTGGGGGATTACGATCGGGAGCAAGTGCTCGCCTTGTTCCAAGAGTTGAGTTTTCGTTCATTGCTCGATCGCCTGCCAAAACCGGCCGGGGCGCCGGAGCAGAGCGCGCTCTTTGGCGAGACCAAGACTGACACACAGGCTCAGGTTCTGAGCGAGTCCGGCGCCATAGAGCAACTGTGCGCCGCGCTGCGTGACGTCGGTGAAGTTGCCGTGACGCCAGTCCTAGACCCCGATCCACCCGCCTGGCCCCGGCTGCTTGGTCTCGCACTTGCGTGGGGTGACAGCGAAGCCGCATACGTTGACGTGGCCGATGCTTCTGCGCTTCAGGCCGTCAGGCCCGTGCTCGACGACACGAATGTGCCTAAGGTCGTATTCGATGCCAAGACTTTGAGTTTGGCTTTGCTGGCTCAAGGCATCTTCCTGTCCGGTGTCGTCTTCGATTGCCACCTGGCCGGCTATCTGGCTAACGTCACCGGCACGCGCTCCACCGCGCTTAAGCACGTGGTCTTTGACGTACTCGGAGCGACGATGGAGAGCGTGGACGACTTGCGCGACCGCAAGAAAGCGCTGGCCGGCGCCGATCCCGCTGCCTTGGCGCAGACAGCCGCGCATGAAGCAGAAGTGCTGTTGGCTCTCCGCGCTGCCCTGAGCAAAGTCCTCGATGAACGGAGCGTGCGCAAGCTGCATGATGAGCTTGAGTTGCCGTTGGCCACCGTGATTGCGCACATGGAGTTTGCAGGCATCGCCGTGGACGTGGACCTGCTCCAGCGGCTTACAGAAGACATGGCAGGGCGCATCGAGAAGATCACGGGCGAGATATATGAGGATGTCGGGCATGAATTCAAAATCAACTCGCCCAAGATACTCGGCGATATCCTCGTCAACGAGCTTGGCATCGAGTTGACCAAGAAAACGAAGACCGGGTTTTCCACCGATTCCTCGATCCTGGAAGCGCTTCGGGAGGCACATCCCGTAATTGGGCACGTACTTGAATACCGCCAGCTTACGAAGCTCAAGTCCACCTATCTCGACGCGCTGCCGACCAAGGTGAATCCGCAGACGCACCGCATCCACACGTCATTCGAGCAGACCGGCGCGGCCACCGGGCGGCTCTCGTCAAACGATCCCAACCTGCAGAACATTCCCATCCGCACCGACGAGGGGCGCAAGATTCGCAAGGCGTTCGTCGCGGGCGCCCCCAATCACGTGTTGCTGGCCGCCGACTATTCGCAGATCGACCTGCGCGTGCTGGCGCACCTGAGCCAAGATGAGGAGCTTTGCAAGGCGTTTCGCAACGAGGAGGACATTCACTCCTTCACTGCCAGCCAGCTCTTCGACGTGGCGATGGACGACGTTACCGCTGCCATGCGGCGCACGGCGAAGACCGTGAACTTCGGCATCATCTACGGCGTGACCGCTCACGGGCTGGAGCAACGTACCGACCTTGACTTCAAGGCAGCGGCGGACTTCATCGAGAATTACCTAAACACCTATGCCGGTGTGCGGTTGTACATGGATAAGACGAAGCAGTTCGCACATGAACACGGCTACGTGGAGACGGTCTTGGGACGCCGCCGCTACATACGGGAGTTGCAGGCATCGAATTTCAACGTGCGCCAGGCCGCTGAGCGGATGGCCATCAACATGCCCGTGCAGGGCACGTCCGCCGACATCATCAAAGTAGCCATGCTGCACGTGGCCGAGCAACTGGCGGCAACCGGACTGCCGGTGCGCATGCTGCTGCAGGTGCACGATGAGCTTGTCTTTGAGTGCGATGAGGCCGTTTTAGATGCGAGCGCCGATCTGGTGGTGCCGCTCATGGAGAATGCCGTCGCACTGGCCGTGCCGGTTAAGGTGGATGCGAAGGTAGGGGCGAGCTGGGATGAAATGGAGCCGCTGGGGTGAACATTCTCATTACTTCCGCCGCTTCCGCGTTGGCCGCAGACCTGGCGGCAGCGTTCGCAAGTGAGCATAACGTACGCCTGACCGATGTCGGGGACGTGTCAACTCCATTCCCTTTTGTGCGCTGCGACCTCGGTCACGCTGCGGCAACCGACCGGCTGGTGGAAGATGTGGACGTGCTCATCCATCTGGCCGATTGCTTTTCAACGTACGCTGATGATGCAACTGGCAATGCAGCAGACTCAGCGAACCGGCTGATCGACTATCAGACCCGCTGCACCTATAACCTCTTGCTCGCCGCCAGCGAGGCCGGCGTGCCTCGGTGCATCTACGCCAGCAGCCTGAGCCTGTTTACGGGTTGTGAAGAGGATTGGGCCGTCGACGAACAGTGGCGGCCCCGGCCTTCCCCGGAGCCGACGATATTGGCGCAGCACCTAGGTGAATTCACCTGCCGCGAATTCGCGCGGGAAGGACGCCTTGCCATTACCTGCCTGCGCTTGGGGAAACTGGAACATTCAGACGACGCTGACGCGCAGCCGGATGATCCGCTGTGGCTGGCTCGTGCTGACGCCGTGCACGCTTTCCAGTGCGCGTTGGCAGCGCCGCCGGAACCGTGGGCGGTCTACCACATTCAGTCCGCATTCCCGGAGGCGCGCTTCAGCACGGACAAGGCGCGGGCTGCGCTCGGCTATGCTCCACGCCAGCGCCACGCGGGGGAAGCATCATGAACGTCTTGATTCTCGGCGGTGCGGCGCGTCTCGGACCCTACGTCATTCGTGCGCTCGAAGGAGAACATACGCTGTGCGTCACGGACATTATTCCAGTGGACACACCCCATGAGTTTCGGCCCGTGGATATTGGCTCACCGGAAGAGGTGCTCCGCGCGGCGGAGGGCATGGACGCCATCGTCAACTGTTCAGTGGTGCGGCCCGACCGCCAGGTGGCTTTCGACGTGAATACACGCGGCTGCTACAACATGATGCGTGCCGCCGTCGCTCATGGCATCCCGCGCGTGCTCAATACCGGCCCGCACTTTACGATCGAGGGCGATACCTACACGACCTTTGACTATGAGATCAGCCCCGACGTGCCGCCGCATCCCAGCACCAATCTCTACGCGCTCAGCAAAGGGCTGGGACAGGAGATCTGCAAGGTCTTCACGGAGAACCACAACGTCCACGTGCTCTGCTTCCTCTTCTTCAGCTTTCGTGACCACGACGCGCCGGAACCGGGCAGCAACCACCCCTTCGCCATCACGTGGCGCGACGCGGCGCAGGCCATTCGCCTGGGTCTCACGGTAGACCTGGCAACGCTCCCCTCCCGCTGCGAGGTCTTCAACATCCACGCCGACCTGCCGCACCAGCGGTATTCCAACGAAAAGAACGAGCGACTCCTCGGCTTCACGCCACAGGACCGGTTGGAAGCAACATGGCGACGGCGATAGAGGTCATTTCGGCGGCGCTTGCCAAAGTAATTGAATTGAAAGACGCGGTTGACCACGGAGCTGTCACTCCGGCGCAAACCGGAGTCCAGGGGGGTGTAGCCGGGGACCACCTTCGCTCTCAGGCTGCTACAGCCATCCGGCCAGCCAGGCGCTGATTTCCCCGGCCAGTTCTTCCAGACTCTCGCCGCGGCTCGTCTTGGAAACTTCCATGGTCCAGGGACCCGCGTAGCCGATTGCGGCGAACGCCTGCCGGATTGCGGCCCAGTCATAGGAGTTGAGGGCCGGCGAGTGGTGATCGACGTCGCCGTTGGGCGAGTCGAGGTCGTGGATGTGCGTGCCGCAGAGGCGTTCTCCGGCAGCGCGAATCTCGTCCGCCGGATCGCGCCTGACCTTGCCGGCGTGTCCTAGGTCGATGATGAGACCCACCGCATCACTGGGGTAGGGAGCTACGACCTCGCGCAGTTCTTCCATGTTATTGAGCGGCATGTCCGGATACGGCAGGTTCTCCAACGTCACGCGCACCCCTGCTTCTTCGATGACGGGCAGCAGGGCGTCCAGAGAGCCCTGAATGCCATCACGCAACCGCTGCGGCAGTGCCGGGTCGTCAGTGTCGGGAACATAATCCGGATTTGGAATGGGATGAATGACCATCTCCGTGAGGCCAAGACTGCCGGCCAGCCGCAGGTATCCGCTCAGCACGGCAACGCTCTCCCGTCGCCACTCGTCATCCAACGCGGCCAGGATGCTGCGGCCCGACGGCGCGTGCATCGTCCGCGCGTGCACCGCATGCCCCGCAAAGAGCTCCAGGAGACGGCGCTCTTCTGCAGCATCCGACCCATGGACGTGGGGCTCCCGCACGTTGAGTTCCACCTGAGGAAAGCCCACCGCGGCAATGGCGTCAAGAGCGGCAGGCAGTTCGCGGTCTCGAAAGAGCGCCGTGGAGCAGCTTGTGTTCGTCATTTCAGATCCTTTGAGGTTTTCTCCCGAATTTCCGTTCGCCGCACGTAGGGGCACGATATATCGTGCCCCTACAACACCTGTTCAATACCGTAAGACGCCGCTTCGCCCTCGCCACTCATCCGGGACACCTGGGCGCAGGTTGCAAACCTGCGGTACCGGAGCGGGACAACCTTCATACACAGTTTATCGCCCCGGCGGGTTGTAGCGGCACGACATGTCGTGCCCGTACGTTTACCTCTCAAGAAGCCGTGGACGCAGGTTACAAACCTGCGCTACCGGAGCGGGACAACCTACATCCACAGTCATCCGCACCGGCGGGTTGTAGCGGCACGACACGTCGTGCCCGTGTGTTTGTTTCTCTAACAACTGCGGACGCAGGTTGCAAACCTGCGCTACCGGAGTGCAGGGTCCGCCATACTCCGCAACTCGATCTTGATGGCCTAGACTATTGCACCGCTGTGCTATCCGTAGCGCTCTTCGGTCCAGGGGTCGCCGCGCATGTGGTAGCCGCGCTGTTCCCAGAAACCGGGCGCGTCGGCGTTCACGAATTCCAAGCCGCGCAGCCATTTGGCGCTCTTCCAAAAATAGAGGTGGGGCACCATCAAGCGCAGCGGCCAGCCGTGGTCGTGCGCGAGATTCTCGCCGTTGTGCTTGTACGCCAGCAGCACGTCGTCGCGAAGGAAGTCCGCCAAGGGCAGATTGGCGGTGTAGCCTTGTTCGGCGTGGGCGATGACGTGGGTGGCGCTGGGCGATATCTGGGCTTGTTCGGCTACATGCAGAGCCGGCACGCCCTCGAACACATTATCGAGCAAGCTCCACGTGGTAACGCAGTGGATGTCGCAGAGCACCTTCTTGGTAGGCAGATCCATAAAGGTCTCGTAGTCCCAAGTGAGCGGGTTCTCCACCAGGCCGACGATGCGAAGGTCCCATCTGGCGGGATCGAAACGGGGCGTGGAGCCGTACGTGAGCACCGGCCAGCCGCGGGTTATCCACTGGCCCGGCGGCACGCGCGATTGGTCAGTGGGCCGGGCGTCGAGCGCGTCTGCAGCTTCTTCGCGCACGCTCTCCGGCATTACCGCGTCGTCGCCTGACTGTCTGCCAAAACTTGAAAGGAATCGTCCGAGTTCCATCGTAGTTCTCCCTACTTTCCACACCTGCCCAAAGTCCAATCCGCATCTGCCGCTTGATCAGGTTCTTACGCTGAAGTATGCGCCTCAATGGCCGCTATTTTGGCAATAGCCGCCAAGCTAAAAGACGCAATCCAATCGAGCGCACCTACCCTATGCCGAGATCCAATCCCCGGTAGCGCAGGTTTGTAACCTGCGGAGCACGGAGTAAGAGCCTAAACCGAAATATGATCAGCGCGATACCGTAGTGCTTCATCATCGGCTCGTGCCGGATACAGCCACTCTCACTTCCCAGATTAGCATAGCTGCTGGGGAGCTTGTGCGCGCTCAGCCGCACACCTGGCGGAAGACACGCAGGTGGTTGAGGCCCAGCATTTTGCGCAGGTCGTCTTCCTGCCAGCCGCGGGCCAGCAAGCCCTCGGTGATCTGCGGCACCACGGTGGCGTCTTTCAGCACGTCGCCGCCGCCATCGAAGTCCGAGCCCAGGCCGACGCAGTCGGTGCCGGCTACCTGTGCGATGTGGTCGAAGTGATCGAGCAGCCGGTCCAGCGTGCGCTTGCTTTCGTCGGCATCCACGAACGCGGGCACGTACGTCACGCCGACCACGCCGCCGTTGTCTGCCACGGCGCGAATTTGGTCGTCGGTGAGGTTGCGCGGATGCTCGCACAGGGCGCGGCAGGCGTTGTGGGAGCCGATGATGGGTGCGTTCGTCACGTCCATCACATCCCAGAAGCCCTGATCGCTGATGTGGGAGATGTCCACAATCATGCCGAGTTCGTTCATGGAGCGCACCAGATCGCGCCCAAAGTGCGTCAGGCCGCCGCCGGTCACGTTTTCAAACGCCCCGTCGGCGGCATGGGCGCGGTAACTCCACGTGAGCGTCATAGAGCGCACGCCAAGCCGTTGGAGCACCGGCAGCACCCAGAGGCTGCGCTCCAAGACCTCGGAATTCTCGATGGTGAGCACGGCGGCGATCCGGCCGCTCGCCGCGATGGCTTCAATCTCTTCCGCCGTGGTCGCAATGGCAATCTGATCGGCATGGGCGTCCACCTCGGCGAGAAACCAGCCAAAGGCATCCATGGCGTAGAGCAGGTGATTGCCCCAGGCGCGGGTGACGTCCACCGCGCAGTAAACAACGTCTATGCCGCCCGCGCGGAGCTTCGGGATGTTTACCTGCATCTCGCGCCCGCCGGGCATGAGCGAACCCCGCAGGAACGTCACCACGCTCTCGGGCTCCGAGCGCGCCGGTGCATCCGGACCGGCAATGCTTTCCCCTTTGCGTAGCAGATAGGCGACGATAGCGTCGTTGTGGGAGTCGATAACGAGGGACGAGTTGTGCAACTGAGAGGCTGTAGATTCGGTAGTCATGCTTGCTCCTTATGAACTTGAAGTGAGAAAAACCAAGGCGTTCAAAACAAGTGAGCTAATTCCATGTACTGTGCTTTGTCTGGTCGAATGCCTCAGAATGTGAACGGCTCCCAAAGCGTAGCCAGTGGAGGGCGATCTTTGGAAAAAACCCGGCTTGGCGCTACAATTCAACGCCAAAATTGGCAGAAACTTGCGCTTATTTCATGCAGAAAAGGGGCTAAGAATAGTCTCAAATCTGTCTCAATTCCTTTACGAATAGTCTATAATGGATGCATACAAACCCATCGGCGGCATTAGTAACCCACTTCGGGCAGCTGCTGATAGTCTAAACCCCAAGGGGTGCATTAGAATAATGCACCCCTTGAATCATACATATGCCCATGGCTATCGAACAACAGTTCCAACCTCACAGACGGGACCGCGTCAGAGTTTTCATTGACTTCTGGAACCTGCAGCTTGCCTTCAACAGTAGAGAGGCAGAGTCTACTGGGAACGCCGATGCACGTTTCGAGATAGATTGGAGATCGTTTCCTCAAGCCATGGCCTCCGAAGCTGCGAGAATAGTAGGCTTGCGCGACTACTCGTACGATGGCGCTATTGTCTATGCCTCCTACAAAGTTGGCGATACAGATGCCCGACTCAAGAAGTGGCTGATGACATGGCTTGACCGACAGCCAGGCATTCAGGTAATGGTAAAGGAAAGACGCCGGAAAAGATCTCCAACGTGTCCAAGTTGCAGAAAGTCAATCGAACAATGCCCCCATTGCGATGAGCCGATAGCTGCGACAGAGGAGAAGGGGATCGACACCGCTATGGTAACGGACATGGTTCGGCTTGCATGGGAAGATGCCTATGACGTCGGTGTCGTTGTCTCGTCTGATAGTGACTTCGTTCCGGCTGTTGAGTTCCTTGATTCACGTGGCCTAAAGCTGATCCAGGCGGGCTTTCCTCCTTCCGGTGCCCACCTTGCCACGTCATGCTGGGCGTCTTTTGACATTTACCCAATGAGGGAAAAGCTCCGCAGGCAGTAGGAGAGTGCCCCCATATTTTTGGCGCTAAGGCCCGGGTCACAGCCTTTCTAGCCGGTAAGCACCAGGTTTTCTTGACCGCGCCGTGGAATCGGGTTAGACGCTAGCGTTAAATTCCTCCAAGCAAATGACCATTGGAGGATATGGGGGCGCCCTATAAATTGTGACGAACTGCAAGTGCCATGTTTCCTCCCCACATTTGGGGCAGGCCACAATTTTAGGGCAGCCGAATCCAAAGTCTTGGGTGTCGTGTCCGCAACGTGGCTTGTAGCATCCCTCAAATGTCAGGTCTTGATCATGGTTGAGCGGGGCCCTTGTGCCTGCACGCACCCCTTCCACAGCCGCTTCGATGGCTCGCTCCGCAACGCGTCGCGGCGCTCCTTCCGATATGAACTTGCTTATTGTGGTTTCATATTGTTCCATTTGTTACATCAATGCCTCCTGTTCATACCGGCTAAACCTACTCATCGCCGGCCAGGTTGTGTATGTCGCTATCTCCTCTATCGCCATCGTCTTCGGGTATCACCATATAGACCAACCCGATGATGCCGGCGGCGAAGATTAGCAGGCTAATCACGACGGCCAGCGGGTCGTTCCAGTTGATGTCTATCATGTTTACTTAGGTACTGTCCTCACCTTGGGCACTTGTGCCTCACATTTTTAGCTGGACAGATGAACCCTTGCCTGAATAGCTGTTCAGCGCATTCAATTGGGACAGGATTGGCCTACTATAAGTCCAGTTGAAACGCCCCGTCAGCTCCCCTCTTTCGTCACCACGTCAATCAACGCTTGGATGTAGCCGTTGGCGAAGGCGCGACCGCGGTGGCCCCAGGCTGAATCGCCGTCGGTCTGCGGCACGTGGTCGTCGATGAAGAAGCCATCGAAGCCCACCTCTTGGTAGATCTGCATCGTCTTGTGCATGTCCACGTAGCCGGTATTGATGAACTCTTCCTGGAACTTCGGCACCGGACTCGAGACGTTGCGGAAGTGGACATAGAGAATCTTCTTGCGCTCGCCAAAATAGCGAATCATCTCGTAGATATCCTCGCCCTGCATCTCGGCAAACGTGCCCTGGCAAAACTCGATGGCGTTGCAGTCGGAAGGATAGATCTCGATCAGCCGCTTGTAGGAGTCGAAGTTGCGGAAGAGCAGTGGGATGCCGCCGAGCCGCTCCATGGGCGGATCGCAGGGGTGAATGCCCAGGCGGATGCCTTCTTCCTCGGCGATGGGCGTGATGAGCTTGATCCAGTACTCCAGGTTTTCCCAGACTTCCTCTTCGGTGTACTCGCGCCCGTGACTGATCGGTTGTTGCTCGGCCTCGGCGTAGTCGAAAGCGGTCGCGACGGCTCCACAGCGAATCTCCGCGGGCGTGGTGCGCCAGACGTGCGACGGCATCCAATGATAGCCAAAGATAGGAATACCCGCCCGTGCCATGTTGCGGATAGTGGCGACCATGTTCTCAATCTGTTCATCGCGGCGCGGACCGCCCAGCATCACGTGGTCGTAGAACTCGACCGGCACGTTTTCCAAGGCCGAGAGCTTCAAGCCGTACTGCTCGATAGTCTCGCGGAGCTTAACGAGGTCATCCAGCTCCCAGCGCCCGTTGTCGCCCGGCAAATTCGCCGTGTTCACCAGCACGTCCGTTGCGCCGTATTGTGCGGCGAATTGGAGATATTCCGGCGACGGGTCACGGAATTGACCAAATCCTACTCTCATGCGTGGTCCTCCTTGTGCTAAACAAGACGTGACGGGAAACAGCCTGTTTGTCCATGCAGGACAAGGAATTTCGCGCTCTCAAAAACTACCCACTCTCCCGGCGGAAACCCTTGCACTACTCCGGTGTGGCATGCGGCGCGGCTCTTTGGGTTGGGTAACACAGCTTCCTTTTCTGTCCGCAGCCTCAAATCGCTGGCAGAGCGGTTTAGATTGTGCCTTTATTGCCGTGGCGAGCGCGAATCCTCTGCTCTTTCCCTGTTGTTGTTACACTTTATCTTGCCTCTGCCGTCAGTGCCACCACCTTCCTCAGGTAGAACGCCATCAGCGCTAATCGCACTGCCAGTCACACTGTCGCGTGCCAGTCCACGGTACCGTACCCGCTGGTAGTTGTGCCCCCGCTGCTGCGTCCTACTGTCCCTCAATCCGTGCGTTAGGTTGCCAAAGCGGTGCGTCCTTGACGCAGTCAGCCTTTATCACAGTCCCCGTACCAACGTGGCCGTCCACTCCCCAAACAACCGCTCACTTCTCTGTGTCCCAACGATTCCGGCAGTAAGGACCCCGCCAGTGACGGTCGACGCAATTCGCGTGCATTGCGTCCTCCCCACGGCTTGGGGTTGAATTACCCTATTTTCGCCCCTACACTGGTAACTACGCAAAGGTCTCCCTCATGAGTGGAGACTGTCTCGCCTCGGCAAGGACTAGGTAAGTCTTGCCGTGGGAGAGGGCCGGAGTGAGGGCACCCATATGGCCGGCTAAAGTCCTATTCTGCCAGTTAGTCAATTTCGCGCAGGAGATGCTTCCTGCAAAGGCAACGACGAGCCAAGTAAAGCAGCGAAAGAGGAGTGAAGATGAGCATAGCCACGCAACTACCGACCGAAAAGAAAGTACTCCAAGACGAGCGGACCGGCGCTGCCATCTGGCAATTGACCGACGCGCCGTGCGTGAACCACGCGCCGTACTTTCTCAATCCCGCCTGGGCGGGGGCCAACCACGACATGCTCATCATCACGTCTTTCCGCGCCGGCGCGCCCAATCTCTACGGCATTCAATTGCCCGACGGCGCACTGCAGCAACTCACGACGAGCGGTGACGTTTCTCCGTGGTCGGCGTGCGTTTCGCCCGACGGTGGGCACGTCTACTATGCCGCGACGACCCAGTTGCGCGCCATTGACACGGCAACGCTCCAGGAGAGGGTGCTCACCAACCTGCCGCCGTCGTCCTGGCTCGGCAACTGCTCCATCAGCCCCGATGGCTCGGAAATCCTGCTGGCGGCCCAGAGGGACGGCAAGAACATCATCCTGGCGGTACGCACCGACGGCGGCGGCGAACGCGTGCTCTTCGGCACCGATCAGCTTGTGGCCCACGCGCAGTGGAGTCCCGACGGCCGCA
Organism: Chloroflexota bacterium; assembly: GCA_026710945.1. Lineage (NCBI taxonomy): Bacteria > Bacillati > Chloroflexota > Chloroflexota bacterium. The sequence goes on along the minus strand of JAPOQA010000046.1, from coordinate 21,906 downwards.
CGGTGCTTTTTTCGTCCGACCTGCCCCGCATGTGGCTGGTGGAAGCCGACGGCTCGAACCCGCGTCCGCTGCGCGACCAGACCCGTGAAGAGTGGATTACCCACGAAGCCTGGCTCTCCAACGACGAGATCATCTTCACGTACTGGCCCCATGCGCTGAAAGCCATCCGGCGTGACGGCAGCGGCGAACGTGACGTAGCGGCGTTCAATTGCTGGCACCCCGCGCCCCGCCGCGACGGCGCGCAGATTGTCTGCGACACCACGCTGCCCGACGTAGGACTGCAGCTCATTGATCCGACGTCCGGCGCGCGCGAGGCGCTCTGCCACCCGCAGGCTTCTTCGCAAGGTTTCCAGTGGGCGGAACCGCTGCCGTATTTCGGCGAGACCGCTCCCGACGACGCCTACGGACCCCAGTGGTCGCATCCCCATCCGTCGTACACCCCCGACGGCCGCGCGGTGGTCTACACGTCGGACATCACCGGCCACGCGCAGGTGTACTTGGCGTTTGTTCCAGCGTAACGCAGCGTGACTAGGTCTTCCTCCAAGCGCCGCCATTGGCCATAGTCGGCAGCGGCGCATTGTCTGCATGTTCAAAGTCTCTAATTTGCTAGGCGCAGCGGCTCCTCCAGTACACTGAGGATCTTCTCCGCTCGATAGATGCGATTGCGCCGTCTCCGCCCAACCTGGGAAACGATGCCCGCCGCCTCTAACCGGTCGAGGGTGCGTTGCGCGGTCGTGAACGCCACCTCCAGCCTGCCTGCGACGCCGCCCACAGTCCAGAAGGGATTCTCGGCAAAGAGGTCGAGCGCCCTTACTGGGAGCTGAGACCGACCGCGTGCCATTTCTTGTTTCCAGCGAGAGAAGTGGTGGTCGATGCGTCGAATCCGCTCCACGGCGTCTTGTGATAGGAGTGCGACACCTCTCAGGAAATAGGTCAACCACTCTTCCCATGCGCCGCGCGCCGTCACACCCAGCAGGCGCGCGTAGTACTCATCCCGCGTAGTCTCGAAGAAAGCGCTTAGATAGAGCAGCGGGGAAGAGATGACATCCCGCTCGATGAGCAGCAGTGTGATGAGCAGGCGGCCCACGCGCCCGTTACCGTCGAGAAAGGGATGAATCGCCTCGAATTGGGCATGCGCCAGACCGGCGTGAATGAGCGGCGGCAGGGCGTCGTTGTGGAGAAACCGTTCCCAGGCGTCCAGGCAGGCCATGATGTCCGCTGGCGGCGGCGGGACGTATGTAGCTTCGTTCAGGGTGCATCCGGGCGGCCCGATCCAATTCTGGCTGCGCCGAAACTCCCCGGGTGTGGCGACGTCTCCACGCACGCCCTGCATGAGCGCTTCGTGCAACTCTCGTACTAGGCGCAACGAAACGGGCAAGGTCTTGAGTCGTTCTAGTCCGTACTCCAAGGCCGTAACGTAGTTGGCCACCTCCCGCAGATCGGCAGATCCGTGCACTCCGGCCGCGCCAGCCTCGGCGGCCAGCAGTTCCTCGAGGGTTGTTTGAATTCCCTCGATGCGGCTGGAGAGAACGGCCTCCTTGCGCACAAAAGGCCGGAGCAGAAGATGGGGATTGGGCAGCCGCCTACCTTCAGCCGCGAGCTCGCCAATAGCCCGGTCCGCTGGAGAGAGGCAGACGGTGAGTTCCTGCCCCCATGTCAGAGGCGGCGGCAAAGGAAACGGCACATACGCCCGGTAGCCGCCCGGGCAGTTCACGAGACGACCGTGAGGACGGCGGTTGGTTTCGGACGCAGTTTCCACGGCGCTTCCCATTAGCGATAGTGAGAATAATCGGTTCTCTTATTATCGCATGTTTATCTTTTCGAAAACAACGCTCTCCGCCAGAGACCCTCTTAACCGGTGCACATCAATCTTGGGACAACAGGATGCCCGCAGACTCAAACGTGCTGGTCCACCAGGATGGCATTGCCGTCCGGGTCCACCGCCACGAAGCTCGCCGGGCCGGTGGTGTCCTCATCCGCCTCGTTCAGGAGCTCCACGCCCTGCGCCTTGAGCTGCCGCTGCAACTCGCGCACGTCGGAAAAGCTCTCCACCGGCTGCGCCTGCCAGTCCCACCCCGGATTGAAGGTGAGGATGTTCTGCTCGAACATCCCCTGAAAGAGCCCAATGGTAGTAGTGCCGTTCCTGAGTATCAGCCAATTCTGCGCCGCATCGCCGCCCACCACCTCAAACCCAAACTTCGCATAAAACTCCCGCGAAGCCGCGATGTCCTTCACTGCCAAACTCACCGAAAACGCCCCGAGTTGCATGAAATGCTCCTGTCGAATGCTGCATCGAATTCACTGCGTACTTAACCACAATAAATGCCCCAAGTACGGGCGGTAAAGACTGCGCCTCGTAGTCCGCCATTTGTATGTTGGAGAAGGCGTGCAAATGAGCAAAGGTTAAGCGGGTAACGTGAGGGGCGCGTAATCCGTCATTCCCGCGAAAGCGGGAATCCATCTTCTCTTCGACCGGCCTTCTCTTTGAACGGCAGACCTACACACATGTGACTATACAACCACTACCGTTCGTTCATCTCATCCCGCGTGAACTTGCGCCCACCGGTATCGATCGTCTCCTGCAACTCGCGTATCACCGCCATAGCCCTATCAGCCTGCTGCTCGCGTCCCACGTACTCCGCCAGCCACCGCCGAAAGAGCGCATCCAGAGTCGTCCCCTCCGCCGCAGCCCGCCGCCGCGCCGCCTCAATCAAGCCCGCGTTTGCGCTCAGGATTACGTTCTTCATGTCATCAACCTCATTAACATGCTTATCGTGTGCAACATACCTCTGTGAAAACAGTCCCGCGGCTGTGCGATACTCCCGGACACGCGCAGCATAGCTTGGAGTGAGGTGTTTGCGCAGTAAGCGTTGGGTTTATTGGAGTGCGATGTATTAGTATAGATGTATTAGTATAATGGACAGTGTAGAGTAGGAATGGTTCGCTACGAGACGGGACGAACGATCAGAGGCGCCCTATGAAAACGCAAGAGAAAGCTATCGAGGAAATCAGCGCGCAAGATGAATCCGCTTTGTTGCGGCACTTTGTCTTTGTCGCTATTTTCCGCAACTTCTTGAAGTCGTCGCACCGGTACCTCACCCAATCCTACGACGACTTTGGCAAGGACTGGGAGGAAGATTTCTATGCCTGGCCAGGCAGCGCCTGGAAACGAAACGGATCGGCCATTGGCGGAATCTTCCGCAGATGAAGCCTCCGAGCCAAGCCAGCAATCTACTGAAAAACCTGCCCCTTGATGCTTCCCGCACGTGTCATCAGGCGCTCCTAGGTTTGGACCAAATTGGGACACTGGCCCTAGTCAATTTTTGGAGAGTTAGTCATGGGTATCCCGGAATGTGTGCCTTGGCGCGCAATAGGTGAAACATTGGGCGAGGGCGGACAGGGCCAGGTGCATCTCGTCGTGGCAAAGAACGATCCTAAGGGACCCAAGTATGCTCTAAAGGTGCTCCGCTATGTTGATTCCGAGCAAGCGCGAGAGCGCTTTCAGCGTGAAATCGAGGCTGTGAAGCAACTAACTGATCTAGAGAGTGATTCGAATGATTCCGCGATCATTCGAATTCTTGATCACTCCAAGCAGGACGATGAATTTCAGTATTACGTGATGGAGTATCACGATGGCGCTAAGACGCTTGCTGACATCATCTTCTCAGAGTGCAACCCGTTTCATGGGAATGCGTTGAAGAGCCTAGATTTATTTGAGCAGATAGTCTTAGCGATTGGGGAATGTCAGAAGGCCAGTCGTCCAATTATCCACCGTGACATCAAGCCCGACAATATCCTCGTCCTAACGGATGGCAGCATTCGTCTAATTGACTTTGGAATCTGCCATTTCGAGGATGGCAATATAATTACTCTGACAGATGAAGGTGTAGGGGCTCGGGATTATACGGCGCCAGAATGTGAGTCGGGCAGCGACGACCGCCTCATTGGGATATACGCTGACCTTTACTCGGCTGCGAAAGTACTCTGGTCGGCGATTACATCTAAAAAGGCCTTTGCCCGTGAACAACCTGTTTTCCAACACCGGTCGATGACGAAGATGTTTCCGCTGCAAACTGAAACGTGGCACTTAACCTGTATTTTTGAGAAGACAATCCGCGAAAGACGTGAAGATCGACTTGATTCTGCTCGTAGTGTTTGCGACTTAATACGCGAATTACGCTATCTAATCCATTCTGGGTACCCGCCTCTAGAAGACACATGGGGACGATGTCCTTCCTGCGGACGAAGGGAACTCACGGATTTCCCTCAATCACACCTTGTATTTGGAGTTTCGAGACAAGACACTGATTTCCGTGCCCTCATGTGCAAGTCCTGTGGATTCGGATTCCTTCGCAACAGTGAGGTCAATCGATCTCAAGTCGATAGAATTAAGGAACTGACTTGAGAACGCCTGGCAGCCGTCAACTGCCAAACCTCTCCTATTGTGCGAATCTTCCGAAGAATGTCGACCAGTCAGTCTACAAACGCCGGTTGGAGATAACTGGCTCGGAGGCGAGGAGGTGGCGGAGGGTGCTGAGGTCGGGGAGGTCGAGGATTTGGGAGATGCCGTCGTCTAGGGCTTGGCGGGCGGGGCAGTGCGCCATATTGGGGAGACGCTCGAATTCGGCGGTGGCGAGGCTGTCGAAGAGGCGGGAGAGCGCGTGAAGCTGGGAGGCGGAGAGGCAGCGCGGGTCTAAGACGGGCAATTCCTTCAGGTCGGCCTTCTTCATGGCGACCCAGCCGCCTTCCGTGCTGGTACGCTGAGCCGCGATAGTGAGCAATCCCAAGGAGGAGTTCAGCCAAACGGCAAGCGCCTTTTCGGTCGTCGCATCCTCAACCTGGACTTCCCACCACACGTTCGACAGTACCTTTGACTCTGACCGCATAGCGACAACTCGGGCAGTATCAAGCCGCAGCCTTTCAGCGACTATTAGCCGGGCTGCCCCTTGCCACAGTTGGGCAGACTGCTTGAGGCGTCGGCCCGGACGAGATTGTGCCAGTGGCGCCAGGTACTTATCCGGCTCAACGGTCATGCGCTTCCTTTGTTCAGTGTCGTTGCCTACCACCATTGGGTAGGCCGTTACGGAGTCTGTCTGTTCGAACCCGTCCAATATGTCACGGCGGTCTGGGCCGATAGAACAGATTGCACCGAGTCGGCGGAGCTGAACGCTTGCAGTTGCCACTACGCCGGGAATCCAGACTTCCCCTTTTTCAAACAGCCGTGTGGCACTGCGGGTCACGTCGGCGCGAGCGAATTGGACGCCGAACCATTGCTTGCCGGACAGGTCCGCTTCGGCAATCGAGACCGCTTCGCCGATGTGTTGGCCGTCGACTGCCAGGAGCGCCGTGCCCGTTTCTTCTAGTTGCGCCGGAGTCGTGGCGGTGACAGCTTGGGCTACACGGTGGGCGTCCAGCACGCCGTCGGGATTCTGCCAGAGGTTGACGAACGTGGTGCGGTGACCAGCTTTTGCCGGTGTCCGAGCGCGGCGTGTGGCAATTAGCAGCGCTTCCGAAAGAGCCGTGCTGTCCGAGAAGTTCCAGCGTTGTGGGTCGTGGGACGAAATAACCATGTCAAGGCTGTAGTCCTGCTCTATCAAGGCGCGGGTCTGTGCCCACGACCGTCCTGTGCAGACGGTGAGGGGCAGCACCAGCGCCAAGCGTCCCTCGCCGGGCCGCAGGCTAGGCGAGACGGCGGCTACGAAAGCGGCGCCCATGCCTGCAATTGCCGAGGCTCGCCGAGTCTGTAGACGACGCTTGAGTTCCTCTTGGATCGCCCTCCGCTCCGCTGTCGGCAAACTACCGAACATGAGGCTAGAGCGCGTAAAAGGCGGATTCATGATAGCCAAGTCAAGTTTTGGCAGCTTCACTTTCTCAGCCTCTTCCGCGCGACCAGATTCGCTGCCAGTCACCCTAGTTACGTCCCCGGTGGCTTCCCCTTTCTCCTTCCGTGACAGCGCGTATTGTACTATTGCCTCGCTCGATCCCAAGAAATCCAACGATCCCAGCGAAACGCGCTCGCCATCATCTCCCAGGGGCATTACCACCAAGTTCATGTGGTCGAACTCAATGTGCGGATTGAGCATTGCCAGACTCGTAGCGGCAAAGTGCACGGCGGAAAGCTGCACGTCGTAGCCGTGCAGGGCTTGCTCCACCATGGCCTTATGGAGCGCGGCGGAGCGCTTGCCGCCCGCGGCGGTATGGCGGCGTTCCGCTTCTGCGGCTACCGCCATCAGCAGCGTGCCGGTGCCGCAGGCCAAGTCTGCCACGTTAAGCGAGGCGGGAAACTCGTGGTCGCCCCAGTCAACGCCTGCCGGCCACTCGTGAAAGGCAATCCGTGTCAATAGCGTGGCCGCCGGCACTGAGGTGTAATAGGCACCGGTGAACTTGGCGTCGGACAAGAGGGTATGGAAAAGCCGTCCGGAGAGATCGTGGCCTTCGACTTTCTCAGTCTGATCCACTGCCTTAATCAGAGGAGCGATGACGGGCGTCCGCACGTCAGCCGGACCGTCCTGCAGCACATCCAAGATGTCGGCTGCTAAACCAAACACCGGCACATAATCTATGTTGTCGCAAATGTATTGCCAAGCGCTCTGCAAACTGGCAATGTCTTGGCGCGAGGTCTCAAGTGCTGTCTCCACGTTTTTGTTGACTTTGGCGAGGCGGTCTTGAAATGCTAATGCGTTGAAGAGCGCCAGACAACCGATGCGCAGCGCGGCGGCGCGGTTCTTCTCTTGGTCGGTTTCCGCAATGATGTCGGCGATGCGGCCGGCGATGCGCTCGTGCCGGGCAAGCTGGTACGCCGCCTGCTCCAGGGCGTACTCCACACTGCCAGCGGCGGCTTGCACCTGGTCCACGCCTTGCAGATCTAACGGCAGGATGCGCAAGTGATCGGCAAGATCGTCAACCGACCCGCTGCTCATGCGGCGTGGCTCGGTGGGCGAATCCTTGGCCAGGTCGAGCAGCGTCGGCAACGACGCCTGCCACCACTGGAGATCGTCAGCTTCTTCCAGCGCGGCTAGGGTATCCTCCGCATGCTTTAGCCGCTCGGGATAGAGCACGCCGAGCACGGCGAGCGCCTCAGGGAATGCGGCGCGGCGTTCCTGGAGTTGGGCTTCCAATGAACTCTCCGATCCCTCCCACTTGCACTCCAGGAGGATTAGGAAACTGCGCAACGTCACGCGCACATCGGGCACGCCCTGGCGGCTGCGGCGCTCGGCCTTGGCCTTTAGGCCGCGCTGCGAGAGCAAGAGGGCAAGATGGACGTTGACCTCTTCTTCCCGCGTGGTTTCGGGTTCTTTGACACTTGATGCCACTTTCGCAGTTGCCTCTTCACGCGCGTCCAAAGGCGTGCAGCGTGGTTTTCCAACTTTAGAATACTTAGCGTTTCGCTAAACTATATGGCCCACTAATCAATACAGATGGATTCCCGCTTTCGCGGGAATGACGGATCATTCGCCTTGCGTGGTGAAACTGTCAGACCTGTAAGAGAGCTTATCGAAATCGTTGCAAAGTGCTCTGCTCCCTAGCACTTGGTCTTGAACAACTCCGCCAGGTTTTCGCCGAGGATTAGCTTCTTTTCCGCCTCGGTGATGGGGGAGAGGAGGACGCGGCCGAGTTGGTAGGTGGCGCAGGTCCAGGGCATATCGGAGCCGTAGAGGATCTTGTTGGCGCCGGCGAGGCGCACCATTTCGGTGAAGTCGCCCAGGTAGCCGACGGAAGCCGCCGTATCCAGGTAGACGTTCGGTTCCTCGGCCGCCACCATTACCAGGTCAATGGTCTTGCTGGGACTAGCACCGGCGGCGTGGGCCACGATAAAGTGGCAGCCGGGGTATTCGCGGGCGATGCGGCGCAGCGTGTCCGGGGTGCCCGTGCCGTGGCTGATAAGGGGCAGGCGGTGGCGGTCGGCCAGCTCGAACGCGGGCCGATAGCCGGGGCCTTCGAAGGGGTATTGGGACACACCCGCATGCATCTTGATACCCACCGCGCCGGCATCTATGCACCGCTGCAACTCGTCCCGCACCAGTTCCGCCTCGTGGGGATCGGGGACGCCGTAGGCCAGCAGACGCCCGGGGAACTGCCGGGCGGCCTCCAGGCTCATGTCGTTGCCCTCGCGCATGTCGAACAGGATCGCCATGGATGAAAACACGCACGCCTGGTCCATGCCGACGCGGTCCATGGTGGCCACCATGCCCGCGGCGTCGTTGTAAGTCTGGTAGAAGTGCGGCGCCGGGCCCAGGTGGCAGTGGTTGTCGATTACTAGCGTGCCGTGAAGGGGTGTTCCATCGAGCGCTTGCTCGCGGAGCGGACTGGCGGTGGTTTGGGTTGCGGCTCCTGCTGCCATGGCGGTTTCCTTGTCTTTCGTGGGGTGTTAGCTGATCTGGGTGAAGTGCTGCCTACGATTATACATTGCCGGACGTAACAGCCGTATGTGCTTAGATGAGACTCATGAGAACACTGCGGCAAGCTCAGCTCAGGCTTGCCGGCATGCCCGGCGCGGACTGCATTGCGCTACACAGCGGACCCTTGATTGACACTCGTATTGCTGTGGGGCCTAACGCTCGCCGCAGGCTGGCGGCATTGGATGAAGGCGTACGTCTTAGATTCCGCGAACAGGGTTCGACGCTACGCTCGGAATTGTAAATGTCAGGTAATTCGTTGACAGACTTGAGAACAAAAGCAGCTGAACGCAGCACTCTACATAAACAGTACACATGTCATTCCGAACGGAGCGCAGCGAAGAGAGGAATCTAAGATTTTGAGCCTATTGGGCGACACGTTGCATGGGCTCTAGATTCCGCGAACCCTGTTCGACGCTCCGCTCGGAATGACTTGATCTGTCAACGAATTACTCAACACTTACAGGAATGAAATGCTGGCAGGCACAGAGCCCTGCTCCCATGTTTCTTCTACCAAATCTGTCAACGAATCACCCGACTCTTACATGAATGACACTTCGCGGCATGCTTTGGCTTTAGATGTAGTCAGCCAAACGGATGCGCCGCTCAATAGAATCGCCGCTCGCACATGCCTTCGCACAGGTCCAAACGGCCACGGGTTCCGCTCGTGGTAGGATATTTGTAGAGCAATCAGCGCGATGCAGGGAGCGCCGGTTAAGCAAAGTCTGTTACGAGGACGGAACGAAAATATGGACACGCCGTCTGATCCCAACACGGAGCCATCGGTCGCAAAGCGCTTGCAGGAGGGCACGCTCGAGGCCGGAACCTATGTGGCAACCCTGCCGGAGCGGCTGGTGCGCACTACGGCGGCTGGCGCAGGCGGCCTGGTGCATGAGACGTCGGAATTCATTCTGCCGCCGCCGGTGCGGCGCTCCCAGCTCTATCAGTCCACCATTGGCCGCATGCTGCGCATTGTTGTTGAATTCGTGGGTGGGGTTGCCAGCGGAGAGTCGGCGGAGTCGCTCGCCGTCAAAGACCTCGCCGTGCGCAAGCTGGCGGGCAACGCCGTAGAGATGGCGAGTCTCTTTGCGGTGGGATGGTCGCCGCTGTGGCTCTTGGCGGCTGCATCCGACGTAACCGGCGGCACCCGCGCCTATCTGGATACCTTCGTCCAGGAACTCAAGCGTTCGAACGTCTTGGCAGCGGATGCAGATGTTTCCTCCGTAGATGACTTGCTGGCTGCGCTGGGAGGCACTTCAGGCCAGATGGCGGACACGATAGATATACCGCCCCTGGCCATCGATGAAATGCGCTCCAGCCTGGGTCAATTCCGGCAAAATGCGGGAAAACTCCCTGACCCGCGCGACATGACCCAGATATTCACGGAGATGAATAGAGCGGCAGCCGAGCAGAACCGTTCGCTGATCGTAGTCTCATCGTTGGTTGCGGCGGGCGCGATTCAGGCGGGCATTCAACTCGGCAACGTGCATCTCTTTTCCTTCTATCGCGACTCTCTCGGCACCATCCGCACGGAAGGCGTGCCGGCCTACCTGCAGCGCATCAGCCAGCCGTACCTGGCGGCCGCCGCGCAACATCTGCGCCCCAGCAGCGGCACGCATACGCAGCGGTGGCTCGGCAGGGTTCTTGAGGTCTTGCGGCGAAAGCGCAGGGAGAATTTAGGTCTTCCTCCTGCTGCTGAGATCACACGACATGAGCCTGCCGACGAGCAAGGAAACTCTGGCGGCGAAGAAGGCAGCAAGCCATAGCCTGCAAGGATAGTGTTCCGTGCTTCTTGTAGTTGACGTGGGCAATACCAATATCGCCGTGGGGGCTTTTGCCGGGAACGATCTCAAAGGCTCCTGGCGCTTGAATACCGTCATTGGGAAGACAAGCGACGAATACGGCGTGCAGATCGTTGGGTTCCTCCAGCAAGCCGGTCTGAGCGTCGAACAGTGTACGGACGTCATTGTTTCCAGCGTCGTGCCGCCCTTGGCCCGTGCGATTCACGATTTCGCGACAAAATACCTCGGCCACACCCCAATCCTGATCGACCCGCACCGAGTGCCAGGCGTAGCCGTGGAGATCGACCGGCCGGAAGAGGTGGGCGCCGACCGGGTGGTCAATACGGCGGCGGCGTTTGTGCGACACGGCGGGCCCTGCATCGTCATCGACTTCGGCACGGCGACGACCTTCGACGTGGTCTCGTCGGAAGGAAATTACGTCGGCGGCGCCATAGCGCCGGGTCTGGGTCTCGCCACGGAGGCGCTCGTGGCGCAGGCCTCGCGGCTCTACCGCGTAGAATTCGAGCCACCGGCGACCGTGGTGGGTAAGAGCACCGACCATGCCATGCAGTCCGGCATCATGCTTGGCTATCTTTCACTCGTCGAAGGCATGATTGAGCGCTTTCACAACGAACTTGGCCGGTGCAAAGTGATCGCTACCGGCGGCTTTGCCCAACTCTTTGCCAGACACACGTCAGTAATCGACGCTGTAGACCCGAACCTGACGCTGGAAGGGCTACGCGTTATTTACGAGCGCTTGAAGCAAGCATAGGTACGGGCCGCAAGGCGATCCGCTGGCCTGCAGGATTTGATTACGGCGCTAGAGTTGCCTTATTGACTGAGACGCTCAATCCATGCCAACGCGAGCCTACTCCACATGCCAATTCCTGTGACGGCACAACCTTGGCGCAGTGCGGAGTGCATTGACAGCTAGCTGTATTTTGCCTGCGTCTTCAATTCTGATTGCGCGCCTACCCTCCGCTGCAGCACTGGTGTAGAGTGAAAGACAGACGGGGCGACGGTATGAGGTTGTGTATCAATGAGTGTCTTGAGAGAAAAACGCATTGTACTCGGCGTCTGTGGGAGCATTGCCGCGTTCAAGGCGGTAGCGCTCGCCAGCCAGCTTACACAAGCCGGAGCAGCGGTCACAACCATCCTTACCAGAGACGCCGCACGGTTCGTAACTCCCCTTTCTTTTGCCAGCGTGACGCAGCGTCCGGCCCATTTGGACCTCTTTACGCCTGACCCCGGCCGCATTTTGCACATTGCCCTGGCAGAAGAGGCCGATCTGCTTGCGGTGGTTCCTGCCACGGCCCACACGCTTGCCCGGATGGCGCAGGGACTCTCCGATGATCTTCTTACCTGTACGTTTCTCAGCACGCAGGCGCCGGTGCTGGTTGCACCGGCCATGGACGGCGGCATGTTTACCCATGCGGCCACGCAGGCGAGCCTCGCCACGCTGCACGCACGCGGTGTGCGCGTCGTCGAGCCGCTCGAGGGCCGGGCCGCCTCGGGACTCGTTGCCAAAGGACGCATGCCGGAAGTGGATGCGCTCATGGCTGAAATGCGCTCCTTGCTGGGCAAGAGCGGTCCCCTGGCGGGCAAGACGGTCGTGGTGACCGCCGGCGGCACCCAAGAGCCGCTCGATCCGGTGCGGTACATCGGGAACCGCTCCAGCGGTAAGATGGGGTTTGCGCTCGCCGAGGCGGCCCGTGACTGCGGCGCGCGCGTAATTCTTATCCAAGGCGCTACCACCGAGCCGCCGCCTGCCGGCATTGCCGCGGTGTCTGCCACCACTGCCGCCGACATGCTCGCTGCCGTAAGGGAGCACACCGTCCAAGCCGATGCGCTCATCATGGCCGCAGCGGTTGCCGACTACCGCCCGGAGACGTCCGGGAGCCGGAAGACGAAACGCACCGGCGAGCCGCTCAGCCTCACGCTGATCGAAAATGAAGACATTCTCCGCCAGGTTCCTACCACTCTCGTCAAGGTGGGCTTTGCCGCGGAGACCGAAGGCCTGCTGCAGAATGCGGAGATCAAACTCGCCCGCAAGAACGCGGACATGATTGTGGGGAACGACATTTCGCAGCCCGATAGCGGCTTTGGCACAGACACGAATAAGGTTGTAATCCTGAGCCAGGGTTCTCCTCCTGAGCCATTGCCCCTGCTGCCCAAATCTGAGGTCGCCGCCGTAGTCCTCGAGCGTGTGGCTGCGCTCGTCCGGCAGCGATGCACTTCGCGCTAGCCAGCGCGTGTCTGCCTTTGAGTCTACCTGCGGCGTAACAGGCTGCGGTCCCTGGCATCCTGTTCCATCAAGCGCGTAATACCTTGACCTCGCGGGGTTCGCTCAGTATAATAGCGATATCACTACCCTGCGTAGAGTGCTGGATAAGTGCGCACTCTGCGCTGTGACGTATTGGTTGTATAATTTTCTACGTATCGGGAGGATTGTTACGGATGTCCACAGCGACGAGTACCAAGATTACCCCGCTGGGTGATCGTGTGGTTGTAAAGGCTCTTGAACAAGAAGAGAAGACCCGCAGCGGGATCGTCCTGCCGGATACCGCCAAAGAGAAGCCCCAAGAGGGCGAGGTGGTAGCAGTAGGAGAAGGCCGCACGCTTGACAGCGGTGAGAAGGTAACTGTGTCCGTAGAGCCGGGCCAACGCATTCTCTTTGCCAAGTATGCCGGGACCGAGGTGAAGCTGGGCGACGACGAGCTATTGATCCTTAGCGAAAAGGACGTGCTGGCGATTCTCGACTAGCCGGTGCTGTCTTCGACAAGGTCGCCGGTGTTCGCCGCTATATACACGTTCTAAGCGGATATGCCGGCAGCGTGAATGCAGACCTTGTCGGACGCAATACAACGGCTGAAATGATCACGCTAAGGCGCACGATCTAAGACTTTTAAGAGGCCGGGGATGAAGCGCATCACATACCCAAGACGCGCTCGCTCCCCGGTTCTTCTTTCTTTGCCCCCTTGCGGTTAGCTGCCTTTCTTGTGTATCGTACATACGTGGCGCTTTCCATAAGGTAGGGCCGCAACAATAACTGAACCATCTCCGACGTGCTCGTCTTCGCTAGCACGCGTAAGTTGTAATATACGCTGTGGCTTAAGCGGAGAACACCACAGTTGCTCATTGATTGGGAGACAGCGAGTAAATGCCACAAGAACGCTTGCTATTGGAACCGGAAGCTCGTGAAGCCTTCAAGCGCGGCTTTGACACCATGGCGAACGTGCTGCGGGTCACGCTGGGGCCCAAGGCGCGTACCGTCGCCTTGGAGAGCATGTCCCAGCGCACTGCGCCGCCCGAGATCATGAATGACGGCGCCACCATCGCCCGCCGCATCGTGGAACTGCCGGACCGCTTTGAGAACATGGGCGCTATGCTCATACGCCATTTGGCGTGGCACGTAGGCGAACAGGCCGGTGACGGCACCACCACGACCGCCGTGATTGCGCAGTCCATTCTCGACCAGTCGTACAAAGCAATGGCTGTCGGATTCAATCCCATGGCGCTGCGCAAGGGCATCGAGCGGGCGGCCAAGGTGATGCTGGATGAGATAAGCGAGTTGACCGTTACGCTCGAGACCCGGGATGAGATCAAGCGGCTGGCGAGCGTAGTCTGTCTCGATGAATACATGGGCGCGTTGATCGGCGAGATCGTCGAAACGCTGGGTCGCGACGCCATCATCGTGGTGGAAGAATCCCGCAGCATGAATCGCGTCGACCGCGAGTACGTGGAAGGCATGCAGTGGGACAAGGGGTATCTTTCTCCCTACTTCATCACCAATCCCGACCGCATGGACTGCACCATTGAGTCGCCGTTTATCCTGGTGACCGACCGCCAGCTCAAGCGGGCTGAAGAGGTGATTCCGGCGCTGGAAGCGGTGAAGTCGGTCGGCGGCAAGAGCCTCGTGGTCTTTGCGAACACGGTGGAAGCCGAAGCCCTCGCCACGTTGGTGGTAAACAAGCAAGAGGGAGATATCCAAACGCTGGCCATTAAGGCCCCTGGCGCTGGCAACCGTATGGTGCATATCCTCGAAGACATTGCCATCATGACCGGCGGCACCTTCGTCTCAGACGACTCCGGCGACCTTACCGAAGACATTACCGCAGCCGATCTGGGTCGCGCGCGGCGCGTCTGGTGCAACCGCGACTTCTTTACCATCGTGGGCGGCATGGGCAGTGAGGTGGCCATCCGTCGCCGTATCCAGGAAGTCAAGAAGCTTTTGCCCGACGAGAAGAACGAGTTCGAACGCAATAAGATGCGCGAGCGCATGGGCAAGCTCAGCGGCGGTATCGCAATCCTCAAAGTTGGCGGGTTCACCGAAGGCGAAATGAAAGAGAAGAAGCTGCGCGCCGACGACGCCATGTTGGCCGTGCGCGCCGCGCTCGAAGAAGGCGTGGTGCCCGGTGGCGGCATCGCATTCATCCACGCCGCCAAAGCGCTGCGCAAGCTCAAGGCTGCCGACGAGGAAGAGGCCTACGGCATTAGAATCATGGCCGAAGCGGCAGAGGCGCCGCTGCGCCAGATCCTCTTGAATGGTGGCTACGATCCTGAGGCCATCATTGCCGACATCTACCGCAGACGCTATCCTACCGGCTTCGACGCGCACAACGGCAAATTCGTCAACATGATCAAGGCCGGCATAGTAGACCCGATCAAGGTCGTGCGCGCTTCCCTCACCAAGGGCGCCAGCGGCGGCATTATGGGCATGACTACCGAATCCCTAATCTCGCCGGGCAAGTACGACATGAACGTGAACCCGTAGCGTAGGAATCGCCCACACAACACCAATTGGCTAGGAATGCCCGCGTCAGCGCCGTGAATACCGGACTTTGCATGGCTGGGACCGCAAGCAAGCGGCGCTCGCTCTGAGGCCGATTATTCGCTCTCCCCGAGGAGACCATTGCATAACCCTTGCCGAGGTGAGAAAGTTCACTCTCCCGCCGGGAGAGGGTTAGAGCCTGCCCCGTACTCGATATGGGGGTGAGGGGGAAATACCCGCAATCGGGGAGCTTTCTTGTTGATGTTGCACATTTTCGTGTAGGTTCTATAGGTAATGAGGACGGAATAGGCAGAAATCCCCTCACCCCGGCCCTCTCCCCAGGGAGAGGGAGTAAGTCTTGCGCCTCCGGCCGAAGCTACGCAGAGGCTTCCCGAGGGAGAGGTCTAGAGCTTGCCCCGTACTCGATACAGCGTATCGACACGATACGGAGGCGTGAGTTGGAGGCTTGGTTGAAGGTATGCGCTCGTCTGCCAGCAAGAGCGGCGGCGTTGGCAGCAGAGACAAGGGTTTTTCTGTTCCAATTGCAGGCGTCTTCGCAGGCGGGTATTTGATCGGGCTTCCATTTTCGATCATCTAGAGTCTTGCCGGCTCTCACGAGGAGTTTGCGGACATGAGTACGCCCTGGGCGGACCGGATAGCAATAAGTCGCGTGTGGCTGGCCGGCGGAGCCGCGTTTGTGCTCTCGCTGATCGCAAATGCCCTTGTGCGCATTGTGGTGAAGGCCGTTTTCCCCATCTCGTCGCTCTTCGCTGCGTTGCAGGAGTGGCAAGGCATTATCTTCCTAACATTTGTCGGCGTCTTGGGCGCGACGATTGTCTTTGCCATTCTGGCCCGCCTTACGAAACACGCCATCAAGGTCTTCCGCGGATTGGCGTTCATCCTGCTCCTGCTCTCCTTCGTGCCGAACATCCTGATGCTCACGACGAACGGCCCCGGCGCGACCGTCCCCGCCGTCGCCAGCCTCATGGTCATGCACGTCGTCACGGCCGCCATCACCGTGTGGCTGCTCACCACCTGGCCGCGGGTGCGAATGTAGGTTGGCCTCGTCCGTGCTGCGTTCGGAAATTTGCCCCGCTCCGCCCGGGAATTCGCCGCTCTTAGTCCGTATCAAGCTGCTACAGTGGGGCAAACGACCCAAGCCTCAGAAGTCTAGTGACATGACGTTTTCTAGATTCCCCCGTTGAAAGAGAGGGCATTTCAAATGGCTAAGCAACCGAACATCCTCCTCATCATGTCCGATCAGCAGCAGTACGCCACGGCGGGACCGGCAGCGGACGGGTATTCGCCTAATTTGGAACGGCTGGCGCGGGAGGGGATTTGGTTCCGTCGGGGTTACACGGTGACCACGCCCTGCGCTCCGGCGCGGGCCTCCATTGCCACTGCCGTCTATCCCCACGCGCACCACGTGCTGAACAATTGCCATGTGCCCTATGCCGTCAGCCGCGAGATTCGCGACGGCGTGCCTTCCTGGGGGCCGCCCATGAGCGCGGCGGGCTATCGCATGCGCTACGCCGGCAAGGCGCATATCGGCTGGGAACGCGGTCCGGTGGAATACGGCTTCGATACGGAAGAACGGGAATTCGACAAGGCTGCATACCTGCGCGACCACCGCATCCGCACAGAGCAGCAGGGCGGCGAGGCGAAGCCGAGCGCCGGCAGCGGGCCGCGGCCGGGCACGTGGGGCTTCCACGACGCGGCGGGCATTTACTGGCTCCATTACGGTGTGGAAGACGGGCCGCCGGAAGCCACTACCACCGCCATGCAAGCCGAGGCCGGCTTACAGCAATTGCGCGCCCTCGCCGATGAAGAAAGTGACGATCCCTGGTGCCTCTGGATGAATTTCACCGGCCCGCACAATCCCTACGTGGTGCCCAAAGAGTATGCGGACCGTTTCGACTGGCGCGACGTGCCGGTGCCGCCGAGCTTCTACACAGACGGCGCAGCCAAGCCCGCCTACGTGCGCCGGGCGCGCGAGACGTGGTTTCGTGAGATTGATGAGGAGCACACCCGCAAGTCCAACGCGCACTATCAGGCCTATAGCTCCCTGATCGACCACTACGTCGGCTCGGTACTGGATTTTCTGGACGAATCCGGCCAGGCCGACAATACGGTGGTGGTCTATACCTCCGACCATGGCGACATGATGGGCGCCCATGGTCTGTGGTTCAAAGACATCTGGCCTTACGAAGAGACCCACCGCATGCCGTACATCATGCGCTGGCCGGCGGGGTTTTCCGCGGGCCAGGTGTGCGACGACTACGTGCGTACGCTTGACCTGGGGCCGACCTTCCTCGATCTGGCCGGCGCAGAGCCGCTGAAGAGCGCCCACGGCATCTCGCTCGTACCGCTGCTTTCAGGCCAGGAAGGCGCCGCAGACCGTCCGGAACACCGGGAACTCTTCATGCAAGACCACGGCAACATCTTCTACTTCATGAACCGCACCATCTGCGACGGCCGCTACAAGTTCGTCTTCAACGGGTTTGATTACGACGAGCTCTACGACCTGCAGGAAGATCCCTACGAGACCTATAATCTCGCCGAGAATCCGCATTGCGCCGACGTGCGCGAGCGGCTGCAAGACCGCCTGTGGGACTGGATGCTGCAACTGGAAGATCCGTATGCCGGTCGCCAGTACGCCGCCAACGTTATCCTGGGCCGCAGCGAGCCGCCGCCAAATCGCAGAGACCCGTCACCGCGCAAGCTGCTCTAAAGAGAGCTTTCCCGTCACTTAAGCGGGCAGTCGCGGATTTTAGCCTGATGCATAGCCTTGGCCTGAAGGTAGGTTAGTCCCTTCCCCTATGGATATATCCGAGGGTGAGAGGAGACCCCTACTCCTCCCGATTTTTTGACGGATAGGGACAATTCGAAATCATAATAGACTGGTCACATGGGCCGCATATTCCGGGAAGATTTGCGCTCACCCCAGCCCTCTCCCGTCAAGGAGGTTGTCTCAAAAGTGCATCGCTCAGTGTAGACTTGCCCTTCGACCCTTCGACAGGCTCAGGACAGGCAGGCTCAGAGCCCGCCCCGTACTCGGATACGGGGGCGAACGTAACAGGCAAATCCCGTTCGTGCTGAGCGTGTCGAACACGATTTTGCTTATCGAGTCGACTTATGAGACAGCCTCCAAGGGAGGGGATCGGAGCCTGAAGAATGCGGAGCGACTCCGATCCCCTCTCCTAGGAGAAGGTGGCTCCGGTTCCCTCTCCTGGGGGAGAGGGTTAGGGTGAGGGGAATTCCTTGTCTGCTAGCCAATGTCATGCTGAGGTTCCTTACAGTGGCGTAATGTGACTTCCTAATTGAGGACAGTCCATGAAGCGAGCGTTGATCATCCGCCATGCCGCGCCGGAGACCCTGGCCGCCAATTTTACCGGCGTCCTGGAGCAGCACGGCTTTCACCTCGAACCCCTGAACGTCTTCGAGTCAGCCCCCGCACTCGACCACTTTGCACCGCCTCCAATGGAGCAAGTTGACCTGATCGTGGCGCTGGGCGGCCCGCAGTCGGCCAACGACGCTTACCCCGCCATTCACCAGGAGCGCGAATTTCTGCGCCGGGCCATGTCCCTGGATGTGCCGGTGCTGGGCATCTGCCTGGGGGCGCAGATCATGGCAACGGCACTCGGCGGCACGGTGGAGCCGACGGGCGGCTATCAATTCGGGCTGCGCAAGCTCGACGTGACTGCCGCTGGCGACGCCGATCCGGTTTTCAGCAAGCTCACCATCCCCCTGGTGCCCACCCTGCACGGGGAGTGTTTCTCCATTCCCCACGGCGCCACCCGGCTGGCGGAAGGACTCGTGCTCTGCCGCGACGGGTCCTACCGCAGAATCAACATGGCCTTTCGGTACGGCAAGTCTTACGGAGTCCAGTTTGAGCCGCAACTCACTTTGGAGGAGTTGCAGGTGTGGAACCGGGAGCTCTCCGGCGACTACGAGTTGATGGGAGACCGTTTCGACCCCAGTGAAGAAGCCGCCCGCCACCTGCGGGAGTTCACCCGCTACGAACCCCACTACCGCGCGCAAATGCGCAACCTGCTGACGACATTCCTGCACAACGCGGAACTGATAGAAGGCAGGAGCTAGCTCTAGGCTGCTACACGGTGTCCTTTGCGCAGTCCACGCCGCAGGCGTAGATTACTCCACCTTAGCCCGGTGAGACCCGCGCGCAACCTTTCACCAAGTGGGCAAGACTTGCGCGCTCTCCTTGGCGAGCCCCGCGCTACCTGTGCTGCCACGGTGAGCAGGCCTCCCACTCCCCGTGTAGACCTTTGCATAGCCATTCACCTTTGAGGGGGAAGGCTGGGATGGGGGTGAAATGAGTTGACATCATGCTATCTCTAGGTGTAAAGGCGCCCTGGATTCCGGCTTGCGCCGGAATGACGGAGTAACGCAAAATTCTCCTGGGGAAGAGGGCCGGAGTGAGAGGGGAGACGCGGCGACATTCCGAGCTAGACAGCGCGCCCGCCGGTATTGTATGATAATTCACAAGAGAAAGGAGGTGATGCCCATGGATGTAAGTTGTAAATCCAGGGCCGCCTCCGTCAGGTCTCGGTAACGAGACCACGGAGCGGCCTAAGGAATTTGAAGGAGCGCTTACGGTGCACGAGCACCGGGCGCTCCTTTTGTTATCTCTGGGTACTTGCTGAATTGCTTCCACGGGCAGTGCGGTTTGCTTCCGATTATTGAAACGTGGGCAAAGCCTTGACGTTTTCCTTCAACCATGTCTCCAAAGCCGCGTAACGGAACGAGCCTGCCTCAAACAACGCCATGAAGTACTTGTAAGCAGCTTCTCCCTCGCAGTCGATGAAGTATCCATTCATGCGAAGAAAAGTGTCGGTTACGTAGAAGGCGGCGCGTTTGTTGCCGTCAATAAAAGGGTGATTGTTTGCAAGACTTTCCATCAATGCTGCTGCCTCCTGAACTACGCCAGTGTAATAGCCCAGTTGTGGGCGCATGAGCGCCGATGCCAATGCAGCTTCGTCGCGAATGCCGGGGATCCCGCCGAATTCCAGTATTGACTGAGCATGAATAGCGATGACCTCCCCTGGCGTTGGAAACTCACTCTTCACTTGGCCAGCAACTCACCTAGACGGCGATTCTTCTCGAGGCTAGCCCGGAAGTGCGCCATGACAGCGGTGCGGGGCTTGTCTTGTCTGCGCGCTTCTATGTAATCGCGCATGGCATCTTCCAGAATTGCGTGAAAGTGTCGCCCATCCTGTTTGGCTATTGCGCGAAGAGCAGCCAAAAGCTCAGAGTCAGCCTGGCTGGAGAATTTCTGCATTTTTGTCGACATGGTCGGTTCCCTCCTAAGTCACAATTGTAGCTCTCACTACGTCATCAAGCAATGTCTTGATGAACCTTGATCAGTGGTTGGGCAATAAAGGGGAGGGTCTTGAATGACCCGAGGAGAGTGGGTAGCTCGCCACGCGAATCTTACGCGAGAGCGTGAATTCAAGCGCAACAGAGAACTGCGATAGGGCATTGAATGACATACTAGGCGCTGCACACATGTCTATCAAATGCTCGTAGCCAGGACTGGCTAAATCAACACGTTACATTTCAGCTACCTGGCTATGGCGGTTTTACCTCGACGGCGGTGGATATGTCGGTTTGCTCTCATACGGTTCGCCGCCGGTGCGGGTGAAGAAGCCGGTGGTTTGAGCAAAGCCGGAGTCTTTCGCGTAGATTTCCATCTCCGGCGCGCGCAGGTTGCCCAGGTTGTCGCGTACCGCCGCGATGCTCGGATACGTGGCAGCGACGGTGTGTTCGTCGATGCGAAAGGCGCCTGCCACCGTGCTCATGGCGTCGGTAGCGCGCTCGGCGAAGGTGTACTTGACCTTGAGCGTCACCGGTCCTTCCAGCTTGAGGGGTTTGACCGCGCCGATCTTGCCCAGCGCCCGCACTGCGCCTTCCGCTGCCGCCTCCGCCGCGGCCTGAGGCGTCATGGAGATGGCGCTGAAGTGGCTGGTGCCTTTCTTCACGGCGACCGTCTCGATGCCGGGCACCCGGTCTTCCGCTTCCCGGCAGGGCCAGTAGTCGCCCGTGTTGAGCACTGCCGGCACGTTGTGAATGCCCGCGAACGCCACGAAGATGCCGATTTCGCCGACGAGCAGGTCGTTCAGCCAGATGCCTTCAACCGCACTATACGCGCGCGTAATTGGGTGAGGCAGAATTGAATGCCGCCAGCAGCCCTTCTCGCGGTTGCCCGCCATCTCGTGGAAGCCGACGAGCATGCCGGCGTCGAAGCTCTCGTCGAGCAGTTCGGTGAAGATGTCGTGCCGGGGCAGGCCGTGAATAACTTGCACCGGTTTCGGCAGCTTGTGGTACTCCATGATGTGGATGGTGTTCAGGACGATTTCCGTGACGCCGTTGTCCAGGAGCGCCTCGCAGATCGCCGCCAGTTCCATAGTGGCGTACTCGCTGGCGTTCAGGTAGCCTTCCCGGCGATTGAAAACGCCTGCCACGCCCTCTTGATCGGCAAAGATGTAGATTTTCACGTTTTACTCGCTTTCTCCCGCTGGGCAATTGCCAGTGTGTGTCCGGCTCTCCTTAGCGGAACGTAGCGAGGGAGCTTGTCCCCCGCCTCTTGGCGCAACCGATGCCCCTACCTCGTTATTCAACTCGTCAATATAGACGGCATTGGCACCAACGTCCTGCCCCTGGCACCCCGCTCTCACAGGAACGACGGTCAAGGGCGCTCACCTCTCAGCAATTTAGGGCAAGCGAAATCAGTCCACTTGGCAGGGTGCCTAGATTCCGCGAACAGGGTTCGACGCTTCGCCCGGAATTGTAAGTGTTGAGTAATTCGTTGACAGAATTCTCTCCCAAATTGGCAGTGTTGACAGATCATGTCATTCCGAGCGCAGCGAGGAATCTAGGGCCCATGCAACGTGTCGCCCAATAGGCTCAACATCTTAGATTCCTCTCTTCGCTGCGCTTC
>JAPOQA010000045.1 GCA_026710945.1 Chloroflexota bacterium | reverse complement strand
TACTCAAGAGCGGGGGACAAGCCTCCGCGCTACGTCTGCCTATCTGGCGGTAGCGTAGGTTTGTAACCTGCGCACACCTGATCCATAGGCAAACCGATTGTTGGCCGTAATGAGGTGACTCCGACCGCGTGCCGCCGTGTCAATTGCATCCTACTCAAGAGCGGGGGACAAGCCTCCGCGCTACGTCTGCCTATCTGGCGGTAGCGTAGGTTTGTAACCTGCGCACACCTGATCCATAGGCAAACCGATTGTTGGCCGTAATGAGGTGAATCCGACCGCGTGCCGCCGAGACCTTTGCACTCTACTCAAGAGCGGGGGACAAGCCTCCGCGCTACGTCTGCCTATCTGGCGGTAGCGCAGGTTTGTAACCTGCGCACACCAGTCATAGGCAAACCGATTGTTGGCCGCAATTTGCTACCCGCTAAGTGGGCCGCGGTAATTCCAGATGAGAGTGGCGTACGGGCCCCAAGCTCCACGCATCAGAAGACCCTTCTCTAGCCAAGCATCGTCCCTTGCATGTCTCCTGAGCCGCCGGTTGTGGTTGGCTCTACCACGCCCAAGCGCTCCAGGCGCTGGCTTGCCGCTGCCATTGCGACATGCACGCACGTTGGGTCGATCGGGATGACTGCGGGATCATCGCGGTGCTGGTACACCCATTGCAGAATGAAGTGGCGAATGGTGTCAGCAGAGGCTGCGTTATCGGGCAACGAGAGGTAGTGGGCAAAGAACCCGTGCAGCGAATCCACCAGGACCGTTTCCGTCGCCGGCCCAATGGTCTCCTGTCCCAGCATTTGGCCGTTGCGGACGAAGAAGAGATGAATCTTGCCCGGCGGATCCGCCGGATAGATAAGCAGGATGGTGTGACCGGCGAATCCTCCTGAGAGCGGGCGGTGGTGTGCGCGCAGCCGGCGCAGAACTTGCAGCGCCGCGTCCGCAGCAGGCGCCTCCCGGGCCTGCCAGTGTGACACCACGGCTGCCGGACCTTCCGACAAGAACTGAAACACCATGTTCGCTTGGTCTTGTGCCGAAAGATCGGCTGCGGCAGAAAGCAGACGACGCGCCACGCGCGCACTCCAGCTTGCCGCCGCGCGGTTGCGGTAGGGCCCAAAGTATGCCGAGTCGTCCGGCCGCAGCCGATTGCTCGTTTGAACTTTGATACCTGCCTTCTGGCTGCGCCAAACGCGGACGTATGGCTGCACGGGGCGATACTGCTGCTGCACGTTGTAGACCGGCTGCAATTCCTGAATGATCTGCGCTTCGCGGAGCAGCGCCTCGAACTCGGAGCCGGTGACCTCAACGTCTATGCGGTCAAGCCGCTCGATCATGCCGTCGAAGAGTCGGTCGGGGTTCGCGAGGTGGCTGCGCACCCGCCGTTGCAGCGACTTGGACTTGCCCACATAGAGCACGGCACCATCGCTATCCCGAAAGATATAGATGCCGGGAAGTGCGGGCAGCAGCCGGATTTGCGCCTGCAGTGCGGAACGGTGAGCGGGCAGGCGGTGCCCCTGGCCGCTTTCCAGCCAATCCAAGAACGCTCGCATACTCGTGTTGTGTTCGGGAGGAACCTGGTCGATTAACCGTGCAAAACACTGGGCGGTCACGCGGGCATCGATGAGCGCGCGGTGCTTAGGCGCATCATTCAGGCCGAAGTGCCGCGCCATTCGTTCCAGGCTCGGCCGCTTAAGCTCCGGGAGGAGTCGTGCGCCCATGAGCACCGTATCGATCGTCAGATTGGCAAGTGGCCGACGCTTTGTCCAAAGCGCCTCGTTGCGCAGAAAGCTGAGGTCGGAGGCGATATTGTGACCCACAACCGGTACATGGTCGATAAAGGCGTACAGTTCATCGAGCACCGGGCCCGCCGTGGGCGCGTCGCAGAGCATGTCATCGCTAATGCCGGTAAGTTGCCAGATGCGCTTGCTTACGCGCTGCCCGGGGTTTACCAGCGAGTTAAAGCGAGCAATCTCCTCCCCATTGCACACGCGCACTGCGCCAAGCTCGATGATGCGATGGCGGCCCGCGATGCCGCCGGTGGTCTCGACATCGAGCACCACGAAAACCTGCGACGTGAGTAGCTCTTCAGTGTCTTGCTGCCAGTGCGCCAAACCCCAGTTACCCGCAGCGTTTTGTACGAAGCGACCGTCGGCGCTGAGCTTCTCTTCGATAAGGCGCAGCAAAGCGGCGGGCAACTCGCCGTTCAATTGCATAGCGGCTCGCGCGAGCGGCGCAATGTCCATCTCGCTCGCGCCTTCATCCAAAATACGAAAGGCGCGTTCGACAAGAACCTGTCGTTCAAATGCTGGGAGTGCCATTACGATAGGGCCTAGATTGTAGAGTGGTTAGGTTTTGTTGACTTACCAAGAATAAGTTCGGCATTGCACCAAAGCAGGCAGCAACCCCGCCTGTCAGTGCCATGAAAACAGAACGCAATCCTCCGTCAATCCTGTAAGTGTTGAGTAAATCGTTGACAGAATCCGCTTTCCATTCTGAGGAGTTGACGGTACATGTCATTCCGAGCGCAGCGAGGAATCTAGAATCAATGTCGAACATGGTCCATACGGCACAGTACTCTAGATTCCGCGAACAGGGTTCGACACTCCGCTGCGCTTCGTTCGGAATGACATATGTACTTGTCATGTCTAGCAATGCGGAAGGTTGCTTTTGTTCTCAATTCTGTCAACGAATTACCTGACATTTACAATTCCGGCGCAAGCTCGCCCCCGCACGGGGGCGCGGATTCCATCTTCGCCGCACACACCCTGGATTCCGGCTTTCGCCGGAATGACGGTCAAGAAGGCGGCCGCATCATGTTCAAACTGTGAGCGCGACACCCGTTTGTGTGGCAAGTTGCTGGAGGTCGGCAAGCACGGCGGGGTCAAGCGGGATGCCGTTTGCTTCCCGATCTTGCCTGCACTCTTGTTCAATTTCACCCGGCAGGGTAACGCGGTCGAATCCCGGCGCCAGCGGCAGCTCCCGCATCTCGGTCAAGAGCGCTTGCATCCGCTCCTCGAACGATTGAGCATCCACGAATGCTGCGATATCGATTGCGATGAAGAGGTGGGCGACGTCGGCGGGCCGTGTCATATCGCTAAAGAACCCCGCGGCATGCACGCCCAGGGGCGCGCCGGTAAGGAGAGACGTGAATATCTCGACCATCAACGCAAGTCCGGAACCTTTGTAGTCTGCCAGCGGACGCGCTCCGCCCTGCCTGGCGCGCGTCGGGTCGGTGGTGGGCAGGCCGTCGGGTCCGACCGCCCATGAATCCGGAATGGATTGACCGCGCTTTTCCGCGAGGACCACGTGTCCCATGGCCACAACGCTCGTTGCCATGTCCAAAATGAGCGGTGGGCCCTGGGTCGGCGCGCCAAAGCAGATGGGGTTGGTGCCCAGGAATTTCTTCGCCGCGCCCCAGGGCACCATGGCCGGGCTTGAGTTGGTCGTCACGATACCGAGGCAACCGGCCTCCGCCATTTGCAGCGCGTAATCGGCTGCCATGCCGAAGTGGTTGCTATTGTGAACTCCTACGCTGCCAATGCCCTGCTCTTGGGCGAGGCGGATCGCCGATTGCGTGGCATACGTGCTGACCGGCACGCCCAGCCCGTTGTCGCCATTTACCAACGCGGAGGCGGCGCGTTGGCGTTCGACGTGGATGCTGGGACTGGCGTTGACGACGCCATTGCGTATGCGCTGCGCCAGCGCGGAGAGGCGCGTGATGCCGTGACTTTCAACCCCGCGCAGATCGCAGAGCACGAGGTGCCGCGCCGATTGCTCCGCATGCTGTGGCGGGATGCCTTCATGCACAAGCACGTCCCGCGCAAACTGCTCTAGACGTAGTGCTGGAATACGCTGCGCGGCGGGGGTTGGCGATGCGTCCGCGCCTTTGCGAGGCGCGCTCACGCCTTGCCTACCTCCACGTGTGCCAGGTCTTCCAGGGGCTTGACCACGGCCGTTTGATCTTCGTCGGCCAGTCCTTGCGCGATTGCCTCTTCGTAGACGAGTTGCGTGAGGTTGCTAATGAGCAGCCTTACACTCGCCTGCTGGCCGAGTTGCGTGGCCAGCCGCAGGTCTTTCACAAGCAGCTTGATGGCGAATGCCGGGTCAAAGTTACGCTTCAGGATAAAGTCCGGCATTGCGCGGTGCAGCATGCGGCTGTCGCCCATTGCGGTTCCCAGCACTTGGTAGGATGTTGCAGGATCTACGCCGTTCTTGGCGCCGAGCACCATTGCTTCAACAATGCCGGCCAGGTTTATGCCAACGAGTAGTTGGTTTTGCAGCTTTACCACGGAGCCGGCGCCCAGCGGACCGACGTGGAAGATGTTCTCACCCATAGCCTGAAAGAGCGGCTCGGCTCTGGCAAAGGCTTCCGCCTCGCCTCCCGCCATGATAGCCAGCGTGCCGGCCTCGGCCCCCATCGGGCCGCCGCTAATCGGCGCATCGATGAATTGAATCTGCTTCTCCGCAAGCGCGGCACCGACACGTTTGGCGGTGGCGGGATCTATGGTGCTATGGTCCACGAACACCTGTCCCGCACGCGATCCGTGAATAGCGCCTGCCTCTCCCAGGAAGACCTCTTCTACGTCTTCCGGCATCGAAACGCAGGTGAGCACGAAGTCGGCTTGCTCTGCGCCTTCCCGTGGGCTTTCTACCAGCGTGCCGCCTGATGTGACGAATGCCTCCGCCTTGCTGCGCGTGCGGTTGTACGCGTAAACATCATGGCCGGCCTTGCGCAGATTGACCGCCATGTGCATGCCCATCGTGCCGAGACCGATAAAGGCTACCTTCATTTCACGTGAACCCCTTTTATGTTGTCTAAGTTGGAGAATGCGTTGCCTTGGCGCTGCTTGCTTCCCGAATCTTGCGAATTCCGCTATACATGTACTCTCCTCCGGAGTAAACGGTGAGAGCCAAGGCAAGCCAGAGGAGAATGTCGCTCACGATGCCTTGCCAGACGAGCAACACGAGCAACGCGATGAACGTTACACCGGTCTTCAGTTTGCCGACGCGTCCCGCCGGAATGGAAGCGCCTTTCTCGGCAGCTTGTGCGCGGAGGCCGGTCACGGCCATCTCCCGGCTGACAACTACCGCCGCCCACCAGCCGGGCAAGAGCTCTACCTGCACGAGGGAAATCAAGACGACGACAACGAGGACTTTGTCCGCCACGAGATCGAGTGATGCCCCAACTGACGTGACGGTAGCGCTGCGGCGCGCCACAAATCCGTCCAGCCAATCCGTCGCCGCTCCTAACGCAAGCAATGCCGCCGCCAGCCAATACCATCGCGGCGTGCCCTCGCCCCAAATGACGAGAAACATGATGAGCGGCGCAAGCGCGATGCGTAACAGCGTCAACTGCGTAGCATAGCCAACGGGCATGAACTATTCCTCTAACAGGTCGGCGTCCTACCGCCTGCCATGCGGCGTTATCCTGGCTATTCACGATACCGCTATCGGGGCGGCGCGGCAACTCTGGGCAGGTTCCCGCAGACATTTATGCGGGACGAATGTAGCCTATGCTCTTGCGGCGGACCTCACGCCAACTCTGTCATTTCCCTGCCCTTGTGCCGCTCGATCCCGTCACAACGGCACTCCAACCGGTTGTCCCTTTGCGCTATCGTGGGTTTTCGATGAAGAACCGAATCCGGAAGAAAACGGCGGACGATTCCGGAAAATCACACAAGTTTCACTCGGGGACGTGAGAGGGGTCGGCAGCCGAAGACTTAACTCTGCGTAGGTTAGGCGACCGGGCACAACAAACTCAGCGCAGATCCACCACCGGCGGTAACGTGCACAGGGCTTTCGCCCCCATGCCGCTATTCCGAAGCGGGAACCGGCGTACCGTTCACGGCGATCACTAATTCTCCGTCATCTGATCTGACGGCCTCGAAGACCACGGCATTCTGGCTTTCAAGCAAGGGGCCGACTTCGCTGCCATTGACGGTAATCTCGACCCCACCGGTGCGTCCAAACGTGATAGAGATGCTCTCCGTTGCCGACCACGTCAGCGGCTCTGTACCTTGGTCGGTCTCTGGGCCGATCGTGTTTACGTAGATGACTTCATCATCTGCCGAAACACTGAGCCAAGCCTGCTGGGTTGTGGACCGCAGGGTTACGTTGACGCCGGAATCTATGACGGGTGTCGGAGTAGGTGGCAGCTCAGGTGTAGGAATAGGGGAAGGGGTGCGGAGTGGCGGTACGCGGACCAGCGGTGTCGGTTCGGTCGTCGGAGTAGGCTCGCTCTCTACGACCGTTGGCGCGGGGCCTGCCGACAAGTACTCCTCGTAGACAAAGTTAAGAATCACACCGAGAGCGATCATGGACGCGAAAGCCAACAATATCTTCAAGCTGAACAGAGAAGAACGTCGAGCCGGCTCCTCCTGCGACTCTTCCACAGAAGTCTCTGTACTATCGCGTTCTTGGCGATCGAATTCTTCAGCAATGTCTTCCGCAATCAGTCCCAGGTAACGGGCATAATTGACCAGAAACCCACGGGTGTAAACCGATGCAGGAAGTGAATCGAAATCATCTGACTCTAACGCCTGCAATGCGGATCGGCGGATGCGCGTGGCTGCAGCAGCCTCCTCTAACGAGACACCCTTCGCCAACCGCGCCGCGCGTAGCGTCTCTCCAATTCGCTGGCGCTCTTGCATTAAATAACTCCACGGCAGACTGGGAGCGCTCCCCTATCCCCAATAGTCAGCCGCGCTACCTTGTCTATCTTGGTGGCCTATTCAAAATGTCGCCGCACGGGATCGAGCTTATCCTTCATTGTACGAGAGTTACGGCCTACTGTGCACTTGACGCATGACCTTGTGCTCCGAATGAAACACGTATGGGGAACCGCAACCTGCATCAGTACTCCGTTGTACCGCGCCGACGCTATTTTATCTCTCCTGCGAATCGCCGCCCATCATCCGGCAGCGCATTGATAGCATTGAAACCACCTTGCACTGCAACTAGCCCAAAGCAATATAATCCTCATGGAACCGGAAATGATCGGATACTGAGCGGAACGTGATTTACCATGCTCCGCGAACGCCCTGACATACCAGGTCGTGCGGAACCGCTCTCGCTTCGTATTGCCACTCACAGGATAACAGACTTGGGTATCAGTTGCGATAGCATTTACCTCCGCCCGCAATTCAGACGTCACCGATTCTGGGTAGTGTGTCGGAACAGCGAGAGGGCTGGATGCAACGCACGTCGTGTCGTTGCAAGCATCTGCAAAGGGCGTGTGCCTAGCCCTGCGGACCGAAACTCGTAGTATTATGAAGTTGAGCCGCCACCGCGATGGCTGAATCTTGAGATTGCTGGGGGGGGGGGCGAACAATCGCTAATGCAACTTTGCTCACAGGGCTTGTGAAGAATCTACGGTGAAAGGAGCGTAGCGCAGCTATGGGTCTGGAACTTGACGCTTGGATGCGCCTTCCCGCAGAGACTCTGCAAGACGAGGCCAAAGTGCCGGTGCACATCTTGCCAAGCCGCGCGGCCCTCTACGCCGCGTTTGCGCGCGAGATTGCCGACGAAATCAGAGCCCACAACGCCGCCGGTGGACCGACGCGGCTCATCCTGCCGGTAGGGCCAATCGGTCAGTTTCCCGTGCTGGCCGAGATCTGCAACCGCGAACGCATCTCGTGGCAGAACGTGTGGACGTTCAACATGGACGAGTACTGTGACTGGGAAGGCCGCTCGATTCCGCTCGACCATCCGCTGAGCTTCGAGGGCTACATGCGCGAAAAATTCTTTGCGCGGCTCGAGCCTGACCTGCGCATACCGGAAGACCACGTCTTCTTTCCCCGCATCGAGCGCATCGACGAGGTGAGCGAGACTATCGCCAAGCTCGGCGGCATCGACTCCTGCTACGGGGGGATCGGCATCCACGGTCACGTGGCGTTCAACGAACCGCCTATCAGCCGCTTCTACCAGGTGACGCTGGAGGAATTTCGCAATTCCCGCACCCGCGTCCTGCCGCTGGCGCCGGAGACCACGGTGATGAATTCCATCCGCCGCGTGGGGGGCAACTTCTATACCTTCCCGCCCATGGCGATCACGCTCGGCATGAAGGACATCCTGGAATCCCGCCGCATTAGGCTCTACTGCGACGGCGGCGACTGGCAGAAAGCCATCCTGCGCATCACCCTGCTCGGCGAGGTCTCCACCGACTACCCGGCGACCCTGCTGCAAGAGCATCCGGACGCCCTCATCACCGCCGATGCCGAGACGGCAGAACCGTTGGGTAGTTAGTGGATTGCACCCGGGAGCGTTGCGCTCCGTTCTTGACATAGATTGACGAATTGTAGGTTAGCCGAGGCAATAGACAGCTATGGTTGGCAGAGTTTTTCAAGAGTTGAGAGAAAGCGCTCAGCAAAGGGTGACTTCTCTCGAACCTTGGCCGGATCTAGCTCTGCGAGAATTTCAAAGCTGGCCTTGCCCTTGGAGTACTCGCCTTTGCTGGTACTGTGTGTGGCCCGCTTGAGCCCTCTTTCCACTTCTTGTTTTGAAACTTCTTCCACCTTAGGATTCTTGGGAAGAGCGGCCCTTAGGAATTCTTGTCCGTAATACAACTCGAGTGCCTCAGGGTCTGCAAGGAACCAAGATTCCATCACTTGCACCATGAGGTGGCACTGGTCGTTAGTCGCGCCTCTAGGTCGGTTCCAATTATCACTTGCCTTTAGGTGTTGCCAAGGCCCTCGTGACCTAACCGGTTCTTCTGCATCCACAAGTAGAATTGCGTCCTCTCCCTCCCCTACCGCCCTCTTGAAGTCCCTAAATGCCATTTCTCGGCTGCCGCAACGAATGAAGCGGGGCATTCTACCAGCCAATCCCGCCTTACCTACAAACTTACTGAACGCTTCACGAAACGTACTGTTTCGCTCTGAGCGTCTACTCTTTCTTCCCCTACTATCCGAGCCGCTGCCACCGCCTTCCACGAATACTCTGAAGCTCACCAGACATTCCCTCCCAGGT
Organism: Chloroflexota bacterium; assembly: GCA_026710945.1. Classification (NCBI taxonomy): domain Bacteria; kingdom Bacillati; phylum Chloroflexota; species Chloroflexota bacterium. The sequence goes on along the minus strand of JAPOQA010000045.1, from coordinate 21,529 downwards.
CTCCACGTGTCCAGAGTTCGCCAAGTCGGTAGTCTTCGAGCCAAGACTTTAGAGCGTCTGCGTCTAAGCGACGCAGCTGAGTTGCGCCATCCACTTTCTCACAGATCACGACTGCCTCTGGAGTATCCGACAGTGCATCTACGAGGATATCGGAGTGTGTAGTTACAATGACTTGGCTCCGTTCCGACGCTTCGACGAGAAGCTTAGCCAACTTGGGGATGACATCTGGGTGCAGCCCCGTTTCCGGTTCCTCTATGCAGATTACCGAAGGCTGATTGGGGTGACAGAGTACGGCAAGCAGGCAAAGGAATCGCAAAGTACCATCGGAAAGTCGTATTGAAGGAATAGGATGGTATAAGCCTCTTTCATGAAAAGATACCTGTATACTACCGCCGAGCAAAGCAGCAAGAATGTCCTGGACTGGCCGATGAAAGTCCTGAATGTGGTCAAGAATTCTAGACTTTGTAGCTGGTTGATTCAGCAGATAGCTCAATACGGCGGCGAGATTTGAGCCGTCTTCCAAGAGGTAGTCTTGTATGAGGTCGGCCTGCTGAGGTCGTCGCAGCGGAGAGTTGTGCCCCAAAGGGAATTCTCGATAGATTCTAATTCCCTCGAACGTATGCGTCAGTCGCTCCAATCCAGAGAGAAAGCCTGGGTTTCGCAACTGTGACAGAATTGACTGTTCGAACTTGACGTCTTCCCGCTTCAGTTGTCGCTCTGACGATGGTTCTCCGTCAACACGGATTACTGGGTTACCGTCCCGGTACTGGTAATAGAAGGCCGGGCTCGTACCTGGGGAACGCGAATGCTCATCTTCTATAGCTTCATCCTTGAGCACGAACCGAGCAAAGAACTGTGAAAAAGAGAGTCGATACCGTAGCGGCTCATTCCACAAGTTTTCGACGGTTACTTCTATGGTGGCTTTTGGCGACTCCTCGGACCCTTTCCAAAGCCACTCAACCACACCACCTCCAACACGAAGCGGCTCCTGTAAGTCCCTGGGCGCCGCTGCAAGAATCGCTAACGCCTCAAGAAAATTGGACTTTCCTGAAGCGTTTGGGCCAACTATGACATTCAAAGGTTCAAGTTGGAGCACTGGAGTGGAAGGTCCATAGGAGAGTATGTTCTCCAGTTGAACCGTTCGAATCAGCTTTCTGCCGTCCATTTTGCCGTCCTTGTTCTGTCACTCTCCAGTGTGAACAAATGCCGAAAAAGAACTCAACTCCTATGTCGTAGCACTGTTGCGAAAGCACAATTGTAATAGTAGCAAGTTACAGCGAGAGCGAGTTTTGCTTTCCTTCACTGAGGGATTCCTAGAGCAAGTACAGGCAATTTGATAGACTCTGCCGCATCTTCGTAAAGCCTTAGAAGCACTTTCTACCATAGCACGACCAGTTGTGGCGATGTTGCAGAGTTTGTGTCCTAATTGAAAACGAGATACAGCCCTTTGGTGGTATCATGCCCCAGTAAGAAAAGAGGCTCCGACTCTTGCGTGCCTGGGCATCACTGATAGCTTGAAGCATGGCTTCTAAACTCAGGGAGGACAATTCCAAATGGCATCAAAACATGATCCAATCCGGTTCGGCATAATCGGTCTCGGTGTCGGCAAATCGCGGGTGAAGCAGGCGGCGACCACGGCGGGGGCGCAGTTGGTGGCGGTCTGCGACCTGCAGGAGGAGCTGGCACAGGCGCAGGCGGCGGAGTACGGCTGTGAGTGGCACACCGACCACCGCGCCTTGCTGGAGCGGCAGGATATCGACGCGTTGGGCATCTTCACGCCCAGCGGCACCCACGGTGACCTGGCCATCGAGAGTCTTCAGGCGGGCAAGCACACGTTTACGACCAAGCCGATGGACGTCACCACGGCGAAGATCGACCAGGTGCTGGCCGCCGCAGAGGAGAGCGGCCAGTTGCTGGCGGTGGACTTCCAACGCCGCTACGAATTGAGCACGCGCCTGATTAAGCAGGCGATAGACGCGGGCAGGCTCGGCCGCCCGATCTTTGGCGACTTCCGGCTGAAGTGGTACCGCGCCGACAGCTACTTTGCCGGCGGCAATCCGCCGGGCTGGCGCGGCACGTGGCAGTACGACGGCGGCGGTTCGGCAGCCAACCAGGGCATCCACGGCATCGATCAGACTCTGTGGTTCATGGGGCCGGTGCAGAGCGTGCGGGCGCGTATCAACATCTTCAATCACGACATCGAGACCGAAGACGCCTTGGAGGCGCTGGTCACCTATGCGTCCGGCGCGTGGGGCATCATACAGACCACGACCACCGTCTACGGCGGCCTGGGGCACGAGCATGAGATTCACGGCACCGACGGCACCATCCAGATGCGGCAAGAGGACATTACAACGTGGGCTTTTGTCGATGACCCCGACGGCGGCCTGCCAGATCCGGCGGAGCTTCCGCCCGGGCCCAACAATATCATCGAGGACATGATCGGCGCGTTGCGCGATGGCAAGCCGGTCGCGTGCACCGGGCCGGAAGGGCGTCGCTCAGTGGAGTTGCTGGAAGCCATGTACACGTCGGCGCGCGAGGACCGGGAAGTTACGCTGTAGCGCGACCTCACGGCTGCGTGCCTCTCGCTGCCAGTCTCAACGGCCTCCGGATTCCACATGTGGCATCCTGACCGCCGCCGCAGCCGTTCCTGCGGCCAAAGCGCACGTCCCGAGAGGATTATGCTCACACAATCAGGGGAAGCCGCATAGTAACGGTGACGCCTTGTTCCAGCCCGTCGCTGGCTACGTCAACTGTACCCCCGTGCGCTGCAACGATAGCTTGGGTGATGGCCAAACCCAGCCCCGTGCCGCCTATACCGCGACTGCGAGACTGGTCGGTGCGGTAGAAGCGGTCGAAGACGTGGGGTAGGTCCGCGACGTCGATGCCGATCCCGTCATCGGTGATCGAGATTGCCAACGCCTCAGCCGCCTCCGCACCCGCTGCGGGGTCGCCTTCCAGCCCTGCCCTGATAACGATATTCCCGCCGGCCTCGGTTGCATTGATGGCGTTGCTTATGACGTTCCCCAATGCCTGGCTCATACGCATCCGGTCGAGGTTCACGTCCGGGAGGTCAGCGGATGCGTGTAGCGACAATGCGATCTGTTTCGCCTGGCATTGCGGCTGCCAGCGGTCCGCCTCTGCGGTGAGCAGTTCAGTGACCGAACTTGCTTCGAGCGTGAGCCGCAACTCACCGTAGTCCGTCTCCGCAAGCCAGTTCAGATCCGTTACGAGACCGCGCAGCCTGCTCACTTCCTGGATGATGTGGTCGGAGGCGTCCTCAGGCGTCTGCAGTCCGTCGCGTAGCCCTTGCGCTTCCAGTTGTATGACGCTCAGCGGCGTATTCAGCTCATGAGAGACATCGTTTATGAGCCTCCTACGCAGTTCGCGCTGGGTTTCCAAGGTGGTGATCATCCGGTTGAATGCCGTGCTCATCCGGCCCAATTCGTCCGAGGATGTGACAGGCAGTTGGGTCGTATCCCCCTGGGCGATTGCCTGAGTTGCCTCGGTCAGGGCCGTCACCGGCGCCGTGATCCGCTTGGATAGCCAGGCGGCCAGCAGCAAGGCGACGGCGGCCGTCACTGTGCCGCCTATCAGGGTGATGTACAGGAGCGTGTTGAGAAACCCAAGCGACTCGGTGGCGAGCAACTCCTGGTTCACGTCCACGTAGACGTGGCCTACAGGCCGGTTCGCAGTAAGATCGAACACCGTCTCGCGATGCCCGCCCAGATCGGGAGCCACGGTCCCAGGTGACAGGTCGGACAAATTGTCCTTCACCACACGTCCATCGCTGCCGACGATGACCACGCGTACCTGGTCTCTGTGGAAAAGTTCCGAGGACTCCTCTTGCCCGTGCCCCTCACTCTCCCGGCCTCCGGTGTAGATGAACCCGGCCTCGGACAGTACTCTGTCCACGGTTTCCCACCCACCGGCAGCGGTATACTCCCGGCTCAGATTCCGAGCTAACTGGGTCGCCTCGTCACCGCCTATCCTATCCACGAACACACCCAGGCGGGACTGCGTCGCGTAATAGCCCACGCTAACACTGATCAAGACGGTGAGGACGACGACAAGGACGGTCGCGCCCATGATGCGCCAGCGTAACGGCATTATGCATCCTCCGCCACGAACCGATAGCCGGCGCCGTAAACCGTCTGAATGGGCTGTCTGCCATTGCGGTTGATCTGCTTGCGCAGGCGGGCGACCTGGTTGTCGATGGCGCGGTCGAATCCATCGAATTCGTCACTGAAGGCCAACTCGATGAGTTGATCGCGGCTGAGCACCTGGTTGGGATGGCGCATGAACGTTGCGAGCAGAGCGATTTGCGCCTGGCTCAGCGTCACCGGTTCTCCACTGACCGTCACGCTCCGGTCGGTCTCATTGAGCGTAATAGCGCCGCGTGTGAGAACCTGCTGGACTTTGCCCTTGACGCGACGCAGCACGGCGTCGGCGCGCGCAATCACTTCCTCCGGATCGAAGGGCTTGACGATGTAATCGTCAGCGCCGCTATCCAGTCCGCCGATGCGCTCGGCAGGAGCTTCTCTGGCGGTCAACATGATGATGGGAACATCCGATTCGCGACGTAGGATCTTGCACAGTTCCACACCGTCGAGCCGGGGAAGCATGAGATCGAGGATTATCAGGTCCGGGATCAGATTCCGGGCCAGCGCCAGACCGGATTCGCCATCGTGCGTAACCTCAGCGGAGAAACCGGCACGCTCGAAATACACTTTGACCCAATTTGCGATTCTGGTATCGTCTTCGACTATCAGTACTGTGCCGCGCATTGCCAGCCTTCTCGGAAACTACCTCAGGACGCGACGCCTCCGGAGAGGCATCGCGTCCCTTTGTGCGGTTCAATTATCTCACGTGCAGTGGGGTTGCGACATCTTCATAGAGTGATGTCACTTCGCCCTAGCCGCCGCCACTCTGCTCACCGCCGGAGCCGTGTTCGCCGCCGGACTCGCCACCGCCACCACTGCCGCCATGCTCACCACTGCTCTCACCGCCGCCGCTGCCAACCTCGGCATGGGCCACCCAGCCGGTGAACGCTGCGGCCGTGGAGGGCAGATTGACATCTAGCTTCTCGCCGGGAGCCAGATCCACCGGAGTGGTCGGACCAAGCTCTGCCCCGTTCGAGAGATGCACTTCAATCCGCACCTGGCGCAAGATGTTGTTGGTCGTGTTCTCCACAGTGCCCTTGAAGGCATTGCTGCCAGCGTCGTAGCTCAAGATCAGCCGGGCGCCGCTGCGCACCATGTCGAAGGTCTCGTCCGGCGCCAGTTGGTTGGCAGTGGCTTCTTCACCGCCGCCAGAGCCTTCGCTGCCTTCGCTACCAGAACCTTCGCCGCCGGAACCATGTCCCTCGCCGCCGGAGCCTTCGCCACCGCTGCCTTCAGCGCCTTCGCCTCCGGTGTGAGGCGCAGGACCCGTACCGCCACAGTCGAACACTTCCATGTGAATGACGTAGCCGTCGAAGGCAACTCCTGCGAGCTGCGGTTCACTCGAGACTGCAATGCTAGACGTTGCTTGCTGTCCGGGGCTCAGGTGCCCCAGCATGTCGGGGCCAAGTTCCCCTACGGTCTGCGTCCCTGACTTCAGGTGAGGCTCGGACTGCACGTAGCAGAGCACCTCCTGAAGTGTGTTCTGCACCGTGTAGTGGATAGTCCGGGTTGCCGCATCGTACCGCGCGGAAACCGCTAGCCCACCGAGAACACCTTCCCACGTCTGATCGAGTGGCGTGACGGGGCTGGACATGGCAGCTTCCATCGCGGCTTCATTGCCGCTCTCTTTGCCTTCGGGACCATCCGGTCCACTCTCGCCGCCGCTGCCTTCACCACCGGACTGGCTGCCCTCGCCGCCGCTGCCAACCTCGGCATGGGCCACCCAGGTCGTGAACGCTGCGGCCGTCGAGGGTAGATTGACGTCAACCTTCCCGCCAGGAGCCAGATCGATCGGGGTTGTCGGACCCAACTCCGCCCCGTTCGAGAGGTGCACTTCAATCCGCACCTGGCGCAAGACGTTGTTGGTCGTGTTCTCCACGGTGCCCGTGAAAGCATTGCTGCCGGCGTCGTAGCTCAAGATCAGCCGGGCGCCGTTGCGCACCATGTCGAAGGTCTCATCCGCCGCCAGTTGGTTGGCTGTGGCTTCTTCACCGCCGCCGGCGCCTTCGCCACCTTGGCCTTCAGTGCCTTCTCCGCCGCTATGCTCACCACCGGATTCGCCGCCGCTCCCTTCGGAGGCCTCCTGGCTTACCGTTGCGCTGCCGGAACCTTGGCCGTCGAGAACCCCGGAGATGGGCCCACAGCCGACCAGCGTCCCCCCGCCGATTAGGGCCGCCAAAAGCGGCCCAATCAGCAATGTCTTCTTCGTCAGCTTCTTGCCATTCATCTTTTCACTCCTTTCGTGAAACTCTTGTGACACTGCTCACGATAGCAATGAAATGTCGCAGAAATATGTCACCGGCAGACTGGAATGGCAAATGAAGAAAATCAACAGATTCAGAAGGGAAAACCAAACGCTAAGGGACCGAGGCTGGGTGCTGCCAGCGTCCGTATCAGCAGTGAATCCTGGTATCGATACCGTCCTGCACGGGGTTCGCGGACAGCGCCCGCCCGCTGACCGGCGTGCGACGGCCCAGAGCGCGAACAGGGCTTCATCTGTGCATTCTGGATCGAGACTGCCCAGCGGAGAATTCGCAGCACCGTACGCTCAGGGCATTCAGGATGCGCGCGAAATTACTCTTCGGCGCTGCCCTGCGGCGCGGCGGGCAACATGGTACCATTGCGGCCAGAAACCATACGTCGGCTAATAAGGATGGGTATGCTATGGCGTTCCGGTATGCGTTCTGCAATGAAGCCTTTGAGGACTGGGAATTCGGGCGAATCTGTGACTACCTGGCGGAGCATGGGTATCAGGGGGTCGAAGCTGCGCCGTTTACGTTTGAACAGTCAGTCTTCGACATTACCCCGGAACAACGGACGGGCGCCCGGGAGGCCGCGGCAAACGCCGGGCTTGAGATCGTGGGTCTGCACTGGCTGCTCGTTGGGCCGGACGGTCTGCATCTCACGCACCCCGACCAGGCGGTCCGGCAGCGCACGACTGACTACCTGCGGGGGCTGATCGCTCTCGGCCACGACATGAACGCGCCGTACCTAGTCTTCGGCTCGCCCAACCAGCGCAACTTGCCGGAGGGCGTGAGCTACGAGCAGGGCATGGCGTGTGCCACGGAAGTCTTCCAAAGCGTCTGCGACGAGGCGCAACAGGCCGGTACCGTGATTGCTATCGAGCCGCTGGCGCCGCCGCTGTGCCAGTTCATCACCACCGCGGCGGAAGGCGCGGAACTGGTGCGCCGCGTCAACCATCCCGCATTCAAGCTGCATCTCGACGTGAAAGCGATGAAGACGGCGGAAGCTGCGCCATCTGCCGACATCATCCGCGCGCACGTGGGAGAATTCCCTCACTTTCACGCCAATGACTTCAATCTGAAAGCGCCCAGCTTCGGCGATACCGACTTCATTCCCATCATGCAAGCGTTGCACGATACCGGCTACGACGGCTACGTCTCAATCGAAATCTTCGAGTTCGAGCCGCACGCCTCCGTGCAAGCGCGCGAAGGCATTCGCTACTTGCGAGAATGCGCGGCGCAGGTCGAGAATTCCTAACCCCCTGACGCCGTCACGCCGGAAGTAAACGCTCCATTGCCGTCTGTCGCCACGTCCGGTCCGCGCTCCGCTACGGACACGTTGAACTTTCTTGGGCAACATTCCCGGCGCGGCCGATTCTTCCAACTCGGGCCGCGACTCTGCGGCAAGCTCAGCACAGGCACGCTGCGTAATGAAGGCCCCATTCAGCAATTGCAGCATTACCATCCGTTCGTGCTGAGGCGGCTACACTGACTTCGTCAGTGACGCCAAGTCACCTGTCGAAGCACCAACGAGTTGGAACCAAGAGCGACAAAGACTCCTATCTCACCGCGCGGTTGCGCCGACCGGTTGCAGCACCTCCTGGAGGCGGGCGATCACTGTGGGCACGTCCTCAGGACGCAGCGTAATGGGATCGATGAAGAGGAATCCTTCCTCGGCGTAGTGGTCGCGGGTGTAAATGGGCGGGCTGCCGGCTTCCAGCGCCTGGCACACGGCCACGGCATCCATACCCGCGACCGCCGGATCGACCACGATCTTGGTGCGGGTCTGCGGATTGCCGGTGACGTCCCGCTCGGCAAAGACGTTGGCGCCGGGGATGTCCTGCAGCGCCGCCACCATCACGTCAACTTTGGCGTTCTGCTCGGCTTCCCAGGTGGCGTAGTCAAGGTCGGCGAGCCATTCCATGCGCTCGATGACGCTTACCACACCCTCTTTCGACGGTTTCATGGCGCGGCCGATGCCCTTGCCGTTCATTGCTGCGGCTTCCACGATAGAGCGCTTGCCGGCGATCACGCCTGAGGTAAAGCCGCAGAGGTGCTTGTGACCGCTAAAGCAGACGGCGTCCGCGCCTTCGTCAAGCAAGCGGTGCGCGAACAGCGCGCCGGCGGCGGCGTCAACAATTACGGGAATGTTGTGGCGGTGGGCAATCTCGGCAAAAGCCGGCAGCGAGAGCGCCCCGCTGGTGGCGGTCATGTGGGAAACGACGTAGAGAGCCGCAGCGGTGTGATCCGTGATAGCGTACTCCATTTGTTCGGGCAGCGCGCGGTTGGCCTCGCCAAACTCCACGGCCTTGGCGCCGCTGAGGTGGACCATCTGCGTTACCGGCGCGCCAAACCCAACCGTGTGCCGTTTCTGAATGATGACCTCGTTCTCCATGCGGCTGGTATCGGGCAAAGCCAGCACTTTGCCCAAGTGCGTGCCCGTCATGGCTCCCGCGCAGAGCACGGTGATGGCCGATGCCGCGCAGTGTGTCACCGTGCCCGCTTCCGCGCCGGTAGCATGGGCAATCGCCGCGTCGGCAGCCGCCAGCAACTCCGTCATGCGCGCGAACTCAGGCGCGGCTTCGACCACCCGTTCCACCACTTCCGGCGGCACCGCGGACGCGCCCAGGGTTGTCTGGGTACCGGCGGTGTTGATAATTGGCGTTAAGCCGTAGCGTTCGTGGTACCTGGACATGAGTGACAGCTTCCTCTCTATAACACCGAAATCTCGACGAAACTCCAAAACTGGAGATATATACCAAAGTGAATGAACGCCCGCGCCGGATCGTCCCGCGCGGGCGTTACTTTTTCAATAGCGGCACGTTGGTATAAGTCCTGATTAGCCAGCATCTGCCTAACCCCCTCATTCCAACACTAGTCCCAATCCGGGCGAGGTAAGATCGTTGAAAACTCTATCGAAATTGGAACCCACACCGCATCGTAAGCGAAGTCTATCTCGTAGGTTCCATCATCCAACTCGGTGCCTGTCTTAGGCCAAGCTTCCACAACGGCAGCATCCCTAATGGCATCCAACGTCCAAGACGGATCACACTCGATTTCGACTTCCTCCGATCCTTCTCGCCATATTTCCGGGTCAAGACCTTTCAACTCCGTATAGGTCACTTTACAAGCAATGCGGAGATTGTCACCGGTCACCCCGCTATCGACCGCAACTCGGTCCTTCTTGCGGAGTCCGCTCTTCTCTTCAAGAAGCTCTTGTATCCGCTCTCTAATGCGGCTTTTCCGAAAATCATAGTCGTTGCCCACATCATCTCCTTTGGTGGGAGTGCGTAGGGGCACGGCATGCCGTGCCCCTACATTCTATATCAGTATCTGTGGGTTGATCAGGCGATCAAAGCTGCGCCCGTTCGCCTATCGGAACTACCCCTTGTACTTCTCCTCCGTGTCGTCGAGGATGGCCTGAATCTGCGGCTTCAACGCCAGCAGGCCCTCTTCTACGCCAGCGGTACCGCCGTAGACATTATTGAGCCACTCTTTCACCTCCGCGGAACCGCTGAAAGCGAAGTTCGGCACCACCCAGCCGGGGTCGTAACCGCCGGGGTGGTCGAGGACGTTGACAATAACATCCAGCCGGACCTTATCCTTCAGGTCTGGGAAGGTCTCGTTGGCCCACTGCTCCATGAGGTCGGCGCGCATGGGGATCGTGCCTTTGCCCGCGGCCCAGTTCAAGGTGCTGCCCTGCCAGGCCACGTACTGCCACGCTTCCTCGGGGTGGTCCGCATTGGTCACAACGCCGTTGGCGTCCGTCCATTGGAACGAGGCCGTGGTCTCCACCGTCGGCAAGGGCGCGAAGTCGATGGGCAGGTCTTCGTCACGGATGCGCTGCATCATGTCGCCAAACGTGCCGCTGGAAAGCGTGTTCAGAAACGCCAGCTTACCCTGGTAGAAGAGATTGACGATGCTGCCTTCGCCGAATAGGTCCGCGCCCTGGCCCGGCTTCAGCATGGCGCCGTGCTCGTGCACCATCGAGAAGTAATCACTGTAGCACGCCATCGTCTCCGGGCTGTCGCACACGGCGGTGCGGCGGTCGTCGGAAACCCACTGGCCGCCCCACAGGAAGGGCAGGTTGCCCACCAGCGCGCCGGTGCCCATGTTGGAGGCGCCCATGGTCGCAATGTTGCCGCCCTCGGTGACGGTAGTCTTCTTCGCCATGTCGATATAGGCATCCCAATTCCACTCCGGGTCGCCCCAGGTGGCGGACGGCTCATTGAGGCCGGCCTTCTCGATGATTTCCCGGTTGTACGGCAGCGCCATCATGTTGCCGCCGGTCTGGTTGGGGAGACTGTTGATTTCGTTGCGGATGCGGCTGATGGAGTTGAAGATGTGCTGGGGATAGTGGCTCAGGTCGAAGTTGTCGCGCTTGATATAGTCGGCGAGATCGACAAAGTACCCAAGCAGATATGTCGCGTTGTCCGCTTCCCAGGCAGCATCCGGCTGCTCACCGGCCGCAAACGCCGTCCGAAACGACTCCTGGTAGGCGTGCATATTGTGGATGACTTCCACGGTAATGCCGGGGTGCGTCTCTTCGAACGGCGCAACCAGGGTGTCCGGGTAGTTCTCGAGCTGGCGGGCATTGAGCCAGGTGCCGTAGCGGATGTGTACCGGCTCCTTCTCGGCAGCGACCTCTTCCGCCTTGGGCTTGGCCTCTTCTGCCATCTCCTCGTCAGCGGCTTCGGGCTCCGCCATAGACACCTGCCCGCAAGCGGCAAGGAATGTGCCGACGCCGGTTACGCCAATACCGGCGAGAATTCCGCGTCGGGTCAATTGCAATCTGTCACGGTCAGACATGTTCTTTGCCTCCTGGCACTGCTGTCGAAACGATTCGATTCCCTCTTGCACTATCACAGTAAAACCCACGACGGCGAACGTTGCCTTTTATGAGATTCGCGCCACTAGGCACCGCTCCGGTGCACTCTGCCTACACTGTACTTCCCAACGTGATTGACTGTCAAGATAGAAAACCGGCGCAGCTAGGACTGTGAGGCCAGGCGGTTCGTCACGGATTCCACTGCGAAGGTGATGGCGCGGCGAATAATCCGCTAGCCCGGCGACGAGTGGATTCCAATGGGTACCGGGTACTGCGAGAGATGCAACTGCCGTGAATGTGGACTCTAAGAAATCCTGCTTGCCGCTGGATGAGATGCCCGTGAGGTAGCTCCAAACGCAAGTTCCGCGCCCAGGCATAGATTGATGGGGAGTGCCTAAACTACGCCGTGGCAGAGATTGTGAAATCTCTCGTGGGGCTTAGCCGCCAAGCGGCAGCAGTTGGGCCAGGCCGGCGAGCGCAACGACCGCAGCGGCGGCGGAGGCGATCCACCACTTTACGCCGCGGATTTCGCCGCGCAACCCACTGACCTCACCACGTAGTCCGCCGATCTCGCCACGTAGTCCGCCAATTTCACCACGTAGTCCGCCAATCTCACCACGCAGTTCACCGATCTCACCATCCAGCCTGCCGATGTCAGCCTTGAGGTCGGCCTCCACGCGCGCAATGTCGGCCTTCAATTCGGCCTTCATCTGCGAAAGATCAGTTTCCACACGGGCAAGATCGGCCTTTGTTGCCAGGTGTTCGTAGCCGCCTTCAATGCGGCTTACGCGTTCGCCAAGTGGGTTCATTTGCTCCGCCGTCGCCACGTCAGGTCTCCTAGATACTGACCCTTCATATGATTCTAGGTGGCATTCGCTTGTGCTAAGTCACTCCGGGTCTCAGCCGCCAAGCGGCAGCAATTGGGCCAGGCCGGAGAGCGCAACGGCTGCGGCGGCGGCGGAGGCGATCCACCACTTTATGCCCCGAATCTCGCTGCGCAAAGCCTCGACCTTTCCGTCCAGCCCGGTGACCTTTCCGTCCAGCCCGGTGACCTTTCCGTCCAGCCCGGCTATTTCGGCCTTCAATTCGGCCCTCATTTGCGCAAGGTCGGCCTTCGTGGCCAAGTGCTCATAGCCGCCTTCAATGCGGCTTACCCGTTCTCCTAGTGAATGTGTTTGCTCGGTCGTTACCACGTGTGGTCTCCTCGAATCCGGCCTTTGATCCCGCTCTTCCGCAAGAGCCTACTCTCAATTGACAGGCGCATTCAGCCTCCAAGCGGCAGCAAGTCAGCCAGGCTGGACAGCGCAACAACCGCAGCACCGACAGAAAGGATCCACCATTTGATGCCGCGAATCTCACCACGCAGCCCACCAATTTCGCCATCTAATCTGCCAATGTCGACCTTTAGTTCAGCCTTCATCTGCGCAAGCTCGGTCTCAACGCGCGCAAGGTCGGCCTTCGTCGCCAAATGTTCGTAGCCGCCTTCAATGCGGCAGACCCGTTCGCCGAGTGAACCCGTCTGCTCCGCCGTCGCCAAAGGATGCGCTCCTCAATTGACTGATCTCGCCTCTCTTTATACTTCATTTGTGTCATATACACAAGTATACAACACTTCTCAATTGCGAAGGAGTATTCTAACTTAGATTTCTCAGATTTCGAAAGCCGTATGTCCATTGCGGCGCGACAAAGTTAGCGCTAGGTGCTAGCTCACCTGGTAGCCGCGCTTGGCATCGGGCAAGCCCACCGGCTTGCCGAGGGCTTCCGCCATGGCGCGCACGTGGTAGGGCAGCGCGCCGCAGCACGCGCCGATGAACTCGATGCCGATGCCTTCCGCTTCCTTGGCGTACTCGGCCATGACGAAGCGGCTCAGCACGCGGGGTTCGACGCTGGGGTACAGGCCGGCGCGGCTAATCGCCTGGTTGAAAACCTCGCCGGGTTCCAACTGATAGGCGGTAGGTTGTACGCAGACGGGCACTGACACCGCATTGCGAATGCGCCGTGCCATGTCGTTCATCGTCTGCCAAGGGCGCATGCAATTGAGGCCCACCACGTCGGCGCCATTGTCCACGAGGCGCTTGGCCGCCTCCACCGGATCGTAGCCGTCGCGGGTAAATTCGCTGTCGCGGAAGGTCAGGGTGACCACGGCGGGCACGCCCGCTTCCTTGACGAAGGGAATCGCGATGCTCGCCTCCTCCACGGAATAGAACGTCTCAACGATGAAGACGTCCACTTCGGAGTCCATCTGCTCCGAGACCCGCCGCGCGAAGAAATCTTGCGCCCGCTTGCGGTCGTCGGCATTCAGCGGCTCCCATTTGGAAGAGCCGGAGTAGATGAACTGGCTGATGGTGCCGGCCACGTAGCGGTCCGGTCCGGCGGCCTCCCGCGCCAGTTCCACGGCCACCTTGTGAAGTTCCTTCTCCCGCCCAAAGGGCCGTACTCCCCAAGACATGGCCTGCAGGAGCTCCGCCCCCGCCCGGGCGAATTCGCGGTGCATCTCTAATACGGCTTCCGGATAGTCCAACACCGCCATCGGGATGTGTGAGGCATAGCTGCCTATTACTCTGCGCTCGAGTTCAAGGTAGTATGCGCCGTCGCCCAGCAGCGGCCCCTGCGCAAGACGTTCGAGAAAGTCTGCTTTCACCGGCCTGCTCCTTGTCGTTACTCCTCTTCGCATCACCATCATACTGCAATGATTGGCACGAACCCACCATTTGGCACCTCGCAGAGGCGACGAACAATGCGCCGGTTGAGGGAGGGTAGATGGCTTGACAAGAGGCGTGAGACGACATTACGCATTGCTCGCCTTGCGGTCTCTGCCTGCCCTCCTATTGAGGAGAGTGGGCAGACATGCTAAAATTACGTCGTAAGCGGGGCGTGGCTCAGCCTGGTAGAGCGCAGCGTTCGGGACGCTGAGGCCGGCGGTTCAAATCCGCCCGCCCCGACCAAGCAGTGAGACAAAGATGTCGCTTTACCTGTGCCGTCTGCCATTGCTTACTCCAACCGACTGCAAAACGGTCACTCAGCATGTGTACGTGATGCGCGCGCTAGTGCAGGGGCCGCGCGGCCGTTGCCGCGAATCAGCAACGGGAGGATTTGGATGCAACAACAACCACAAAAACCGGCAGTAGACAAACTCATTATCGCCGTCGTGCGCAACGATGATGCCAACACGATCGTGGACGAACTCGTGAAGCGGAGCATAGGCAATACGCGCATAAATACGGCCGGAGGCGTCCTGCGGCGCGGCAACGTAACCCTGCTTGTCGGTGTGCCGGCCAGTCAAGTCGATGAAACTCTTGAGGTAATTCGCGAGAACGTGAGTGGCCAACCTCTTACGGGCAAGGGCCAGACCGGCGAGAATCGCGGCGTCGCCTTTGTCGTTGACGCCGGCCGCTACGTGCGGGTGTAGAGGAGGAAGAGTTCCCTCTCCCACTGGAGACCATTGCGAAACCTGAGCGGAAGCGAGAGCGTTCCCTCTCCCTCGACGGGAGAGGGCTAGAGCCTGCCCCGTACTCGATACGGGGGTGAGGGTGGATCTCCTGAAATCTCTCCATATGCACACCGACACTGCCCACCATAAAGGGCCATCGTAGCAAAAAGACCCCCTCACCCCAACCCTCTCCCCCAGGAGAGGGAGTGCCCCTGCTTGAAAGTGGGGCTATGCAAAGGTCTCCACTGGGAGAGGGCTAAGGTGAGGGGAAAACCGCCTCACACGCCCTTTGACGTCAAGAACTCCAGACTTGACCGCAGGCAGTCGAAGGGATCGCGCCGGCACGTGTCCTGCTCCACGGCGTACCACTCCACGCCTGCCTTGTTTCCCGCCGCGATGATGCCGTCCCAGTCCAGATTGCCTTCACCCACCGGGCACATTACCGGGCCTTCTTTGGCGTCCACTTCCTTATCCTTAGCATGGATCACCGGCACCCGACCGGCCGCTTGAGTAAGGAGGCGCGCCGGGTTTGCTCCGGCATGGGCGACCCAGTAGACGTCAAATTCCAGCGTGAAGTCCGGCCCGCCTTCCTCTAGGAAGATGTCGATCAGAGTCTTCGGGCCGGGCGCGTAGCGTTCGAACTCATGGGCGTGGTTGTGGTAGCCGAAGGTCAAGCCGGCGGCCTTTAGCTTTTGGATGACCGGCCGCGCCGCCTCCAGGAAGTCGCGGTAGCCCTGCTCGCCCTGACTGCGGTACGGCTGAGGGATGCCGCCAATTGCCACGTAATTGCATTCCAGCACACCATGAAAGTCAATCTCGGACTGGGTATTGTTGGCCAAGTCGTCCCAACTGCGGTGCGTGGCAATACAGCGGATGCCGACATCGTCCAGCATCTGCTTTGCTTCTTGCACGGTAATCTCAGGATTGTCGTTCTCCAGCGCGCCAACGGCGGAAAACTGCGCCGCCTCGTAGCCCATTTGGCTAATCTTTCGAAGTGATTCGGCCAATTCGCTGCGCGTCTTGGTGTGGTCCCGCACGGTGTACATCTGCGCTGCCACTTTGCTCGGCATCGGTATCTCCTTGTGCTAGGTGTGCATTCGTGGAAGAGTCGCTTTCACGTGATTATATACCGTTTGTCGGTGGGTCAGATGATCGACGCAGGAGAGCGCGATTAACCACAATCTCTCAATTTGACGCGCAGCGGGCTCAATCGACCAGCGGAGACGAATGTCTCGCTCACGCCTATGCAAGTCGGCTGTAGCGCGGGGGCTTGTTCGCCGCTCCGAACGAGGACCCTTGCAATTGATGAAAGGAAAGATGGGTTCCCGCTTTCGCGGGAACGACGGATTAAGGAGTAGCAGGGGCACGACATGTCGTGCCCCTACGCTTCGTTGGTGGATGGCCTATAGACCGGGAAATCTTCAGCGGCGCACAACGCATCGTCACGCGCCGCTGACAAGCGCAACTGGATTGAAATTGACTCTGGCGAGAAAGACTCAGCCCGTGCCGCCGGAGACGGCGGGGACGATGGAGACCTCATCGCCGTCGCTGAGTGCAGTTGCCAGGCCGTCCATGAAGCGAATGTCCTCACCGCGCACGTAGATGTTGATGAAGCGGCGCAGTTCGCCGTCCTCGTCGCACATGCGTGCCTTGAAACCGTCGTGGGCCTCGTCCAGCTTGGTAATGAGATCTTCGATGTTGCTTGCGCCCTCCACGGTGACCTCGGCCTTGCCGCCGGCCAGGGGACGGAGCGGGGTGGGAATCTTTACGGCATTTGCCATTGTTTTGTCACTTCCTTCCCATCAGGGTGTTTGCCATGTCTCAGTAATGCAGTAGACGGGTTTTATTGGAATTTGCAAGAACCGTTCGTGGTGTGCGCTTCGTCAAGCTCAGCACAGGCCTGTCGCACTATGAACGGCCCTTCGACAAGCTCAGGGCGAACGGAATACGTTGCCTTGCGTCCTTTTGCAACCACTCTCTAAGAACTTACACGGTAACGGGTGTGCGTTCCAGACCGCGCACCGCTGCTTCAAATGATTCTACGTGGGGCGCAACCCGTATCGTCAAGTCGAGGGAATCCGAGACCGCCTCCTGGGCCTTGAGACCGTTGCCGGTGACGTACGCCACCGTGACCTCGTCCGGCGCGATCTGGCCGCTTTCGGCCAGCTTCTTCAGGGTGGCGATGGTCACCCCGCCCGCGGGCTCGGTGAAGACGCCTTCCGTCGAGGCGAGCAGTTGGATCGCCTTCACCACCTCTTCGTCGGTGACGGATTCAATGACGCCGCCGGTATCCTGCGCGATCTTCACGGCGTGGTAACCGTCGGCGGGATTGCCGATGGCCAGCGAATGGGCAATCGTGGTCGGCAGCTTCACGGGTCGGATGGCAGTGGTATTGGCGGCATAGGCTTCCGCCACCGGACTGCACCCCTCGCCCTGCGCGCCGGAAATGCGCGTATGCGGCGTGCCTTCCAGCAGACCCACCTTGTACAGTTCGTTCAACCCCTTATGGACTTTGGTATAGAGCGAGCCCGAAGCGATGGGCGCCACAATATGGTCCGGCACGCGCCAGCCCAGTTGCTCCACCACCTCAAATGCCAGCGTTTTAGAGCCTTCCGAGTAGAAGGGGCGGATGTTGATGTTGACAAACGCCCAGGAGTAGCGGTCGGCAAGTTCGCTGCAAAGGCGGTTCAGTTCGTCGTAGGTGCCTTCCACCGAAACCAAGGTCGCGCCATACACTGCCGCGTTCACCACCTTGCCGTGCTCCACGGTGTGGGGCAAGAAGACATACGTGCGCAGGCCGTTGCGTACACCGGCAGCAGCCGTCGCGCTCGCCAGGTTGCCGGTGGAAGCGCAGGCGAACGTATCAAACCCAAACTCCTTGGCCTTGGCTACCGCCACCGAGACCACGCGGTCTTTGAACGAAAAGGTCGGGTTCACGCTGTCGTTCTTGACGTAGAGCTCCTTCAGGCCCAGAGCCTTGCCCAGGTTGGGCGCAAGCTGCAAGGGGGTAAACCCCACCCGCCAATTGAGGTCTTCGCCGTGTTCCACGGGCAGCAGGTCCTTATAGCGCCACAGCGAAATTGGCCCCTGCGCGATCTTCTCGCGGCTGGTGATCTCGCGAATGGCGTCGTAGTCGTACTCGACTTCCAGCGGGCCGAAACAGAAGGAACAAACATGCGTCGGCTGTACGGGATAGCGCTCCCCGCACTCCCGACACTTCAGTCCGCGTATGCGTTCGATTTCACTCATGATCCGGAGTCTTTCTCTAATTTCGACTTTGTCTGCAAAGTTGCTTCGACTTGTTCAGATCGGTTGCTTTGATTGGCTCTGTGTAGTTTCCGCGACGTGTACAACTCGGTTGCATTGTCCCACTCACGTACTCCGCTCAACTCGGTACGGCCACAGTAACCGGCGCCATCGGGCACGCTTTCCCGGTCTACCGTTTCAGCTTCTCTCTGCTAGTCAACCGCTTTGGTTTCTCTCTCTCTCGGTCAAGCGCCCCTTCAGTCTCTCGGTCAACCGCTCTAGTCTCTCCCTCAGCCGGTCAAGCGCCTCTTCTGTCTCTCGGTCAACCGCTCCAATTTCTCCCTCTCCCTCTGGGAGAGGGCCGGGGTGAGGGTCTTCGTGTGCAGCGGCCTTAAGGTCAGCCACACACCATTGCAGGCCGCAGAAACTCACGATGATGTTTACAAGACTATTGCCCGCAGCGGGGCATGCGCGGCAATCCGCCGACGTCCGTAGTCATCGCGCGACGGGCGCCGCAATGCGGCATCCTTCCGCTTCCGGCAGCAGGTGTGCCGGGCCGGTGCACGCCAGCCGGCGCCTTGGGAGCGACCGGCAGACCAATGTCTTGTGTCAGAAAACTTCTCATTAAATGAGAACAACCCCTTTCTCTTTCCTTATAGAGAGGGGTCGTATGTCGCAATATTTCCCCTTATCTTGCCCCAATGCGCATGGGGCCGGAATTGGCACCCTGTCGTGGACACAAATCATCGTCCACCGGGATGCCGGGCTTCATAGGGCCGTTTCCCTCCACCTCTCTTGATAAGGCAACGGTTATTCACTTGTTAAATTTGGCAGGCCTCCGGCTCTCGCGCCTGGTGCCCGCACCTCAGTAACGAGTATGCTACCACAGCACCGCAAGCTCGTCAAACGGCGGCCTGACCATTTCCTGTCAGAGCACCATTCCCTGGGCTTCGCGGTACAATTGAATTGATGCGTGTCCGCACGGTACTTCGCAGACGTAGAATGAAGGCTGCGCGCCTGAATCATGCGCCAGTCTCTCTTCCCGCGAGCATTCCTTGCTGGGGGCGCTTTCCCGTATTGGCATAGTAGCACGGCATTTTTCACAGGAGTAATCAGCCCACGATGGCAAACACAAGACTACCCGATGGTCTCGTTCCCGCCGGCAGCTCGCTGGAATTCACTGAAGATACCATACCGGATGCTTTACAAAAAGAGCACGCTCTCGGGCCCGGACACTGGGGCGTGCTGCACGTGTTCGCGGGACAGGTGAGCTTTGTGGACCTTGCCACCGGCGAGGAATCCGACGTGGCGGCGCCCGACCATGCCGTCATTCAGCCGGAAGCGCCCCATAGGCTGCGCGTCTCCGGGCCGGTGCGCTGCCGCATTGATTTCTTTCGCAAGCCGGAAGACGCCTCCGCCATGCGCACGCCGGGCAGCTTCGCCGAGGAGGAGGTGCGGCAGAGTTTCGCGCGGTGCGAGGCCGCCGGCGACTTTGCGGAAACTTTCTATAGCACCTTCATGAACGCCTCTCCCGCCATTGCGCCCTTCTTCGCCCAAACGGAGTTCGGACGACAGCGCCAATTGCTGCGGGATTCGGTGTACCTGATGGTGACGCACGATGTTTCCGATCCCGATATGCGGGCCTTGCTCGACAAGCTGGGCGGTCTCCATAGCCGCGCCGGCCGCAACATCGCGCCCAAACTCTACGAACTCTGGCTGGATTGCATCTGCGCCACCGTCAAAGAACTCGACCCGGAGTGGACCCAATCCCTCGAAGACCACTGGCGGGTCCGCCTGCGCGCGGGGATGCAAATCATCATGGCTGCTTACTAAGGTGCTGTGAACACGCTGCGGCCTGACGAGGCGGAGAGCAGGTATGGGCTGGTAGAAGAAAAGCTTGCATAAAATGAAGAGAACCGCCGGCTTGCGCTGGCGGTTCTTCGGCGTTCTAAAGAGCGAGGTTTAGCGGTCGTCGGAACCGTTTTGCGCTGCCGGGTCTTCCGGCGGCTCCACGAAATCCTGGCCCGTCTTTTCCGCTTGTTCCCGGTAGAACGCTACGATGCGCTCCCGCTCCTCCCGGCGAGCATCATCCAGCTCCTTCTGAAATCTCCGCTCCTCTTCCTCCCGTTTCCGCTCTCTGAGTTCCTGAAGCGCGGTTGCCAGTCCCATGAGAGTCCACCCTATGTCTACTATAATGAACGCAATTGCCGCCGAGGCAAACGCTACCGCCGCCGTGCCTTGATAGACTGCAACTACCGCTGCCGGAGAAGTCCCTGCGCCGCCGGAAACCTGCTCCAAGACTACAAAGACCACACCCACAAACGTCAGCGCAGGAAACAGAATGAAGTAGACGGCGGCCGCCTTAGGCGGCAGGCTCCAAATCGGCTGTCGTTCCGGCACAGCCTACCGCCTAGCCGCATGGACGTTGCGGCAGGTTCCGTTTCTCCAGAATTCTTCCAGGCTTGCACATCCTTCTTGCTCCTAGACTACCGATTCGCCCGCATAAACAGGGTATCATCCGTTCTAGGCAGTGTCTACACCAAAAACGGGGGGATTTCGCCCCTCGCAAAGGGTATGTCATCTCTGGGCTATGAGCGTAATAGTGTTAGACGCGCCTACGCAGTTTTGGACGTATCGTATCCGCAGGATTTCAGTCGGTCTTGAGCCTGCTGTAATTCAGCATCGGTGAATAGCTCTCTATACTTTGGTTGCAAGACAACAGCCTCTACAGATGCATCGAGCCGCCCCGATTCGTAAAGAGCGATGAACGTCTCCTGCAATTCATCTTTGCTGAGCAGTTGTCTGGCGGTTTCGACTGCCCCGTACTCCTCAAGCATGTTCAAGAATCGAGTAGGTGGGGCCTTAATCTTCGCAACAGTGCGATACACGCCCAACATTGCCTCTCGAAATTCAGCTTCAAGTTGCATTGTTTCATCACTCATTGCGCTCTCCTCATTACCAATTACCCCGCGCCGGTCGCGGCTTGCCAGCGCATGGCGCGCACAGGATGTTCAGTCAGGCTTCGTCGTCTCTATCGCAGTGGAGAAAAACGTGCACAGTTCCTCTTGTTGCGCGTCCGCCATCTCTTCAAGCGCGGCAATTCCGGTCAATGTGCGAGGGTTTACGTCGGGCCAGCGGCGGTTGAGCTCCATAGTAAATGCGGCGACTTGCCCTTCGCTTAGGCCCGGGTGGCTAACCACACACGCGGGGATCACGAGATACACCGCATAGAAATCTTGCTCATCCGCCACCGGTATCCTGTAGCCTACCTCGATGTACATATCCAAGGCCCAGGGCGCGGATTCTGTTAGATATGCCAGGCGGTCTGCCCAGTACTGCACGTTGCGGCTGGCAGTCCCCTGCCCTAGCTTATCTGCCAGATAGCTGACCACAAGCTCACGGGCCAGACCGGGCTGACTCGGCGTGTCGAGTATCTCAACAACAGGAGTGGGAATTGCCGTAGGAACCGGTGTTGACGTGGGAGTGGATGCCGCAGTAGCAACTTGCGTTGGGGGAGTCGGCCAAACGACCTGTGTCCTACTTGCAGTCGCCCCACCTCCCCCAGTGCAACGGAACTGGTCTAAGTACGCCTCGCGATCATCGTAGAATTGCTCTCTTG
>JAPOQA010000044.1 GCA_026710945.1 Chloroflexota bacterium | reverse complement strand
CGTTCGGAATGACATGTAGGCAAGCACAGAGTTCTGCTCCCATGTTTCTTCTGCCAAATCTGTCAACGAATTACCTGACATTTACAATTCCTGTGTGTTGCAGAGGAATTGGCGGCCTCTTGGCTCCTACAGGGGCCAAATCGAGAGACCCACCTTGAGACCACGAAGCATGCGAGCTGCAGCCCATCTCCCCGCGCCGGGACGCACAAAGTGATAGGCTCGGCGGGAACACAAGCAGGCTGTGTAGTAGCGCGACATGTCGTGCACCTACCCATTTGTCACCAAAACAGACTTCCCACAAGCTTCCTGCGGCGACTCTTGCATAGCCCTGCCGGTCCGGTAGACTCCGGGGAGGTGGGAAGATTGTAGAAATCCGCAGTGGAGCCCCTTTCACTCCAGTCCCGCCCTTCACCCACCAAGGTGAATGGGTCTTGGCAACGGCCCCTTGAGAGACCGGGATACATGGATGAAGGCACGTGGATCCCAACCCCACCTCCGCATGAACTCTCCGCCTCACTGGCATCTTTCGCGAATTCTCCCGGAGTCCTGGGGCACACGGGCGCTTATTGGTTCGTTTCGACTTCCCCGCGCCGGTAGAGTTGGTGCGTCTCGATGTAGTCGGCCACGGGGGCTGGGGTCAGGTGGCGGATAGTCTTACCGGCGGCAACGCGCTTGCGAATAGCGCTAGCGGAGATGTCGACTGCCGGAATCTCTTGCACGGTGATACGCGCGCGCGCTGCCGGCGAGAGGCTTGTCAGAGCGTCCAACGAGCTAAACGCCGTTGCAGGACGCGTGAGGGCAACAACCGGCACCGCATGCAGGAGCTGCTCCGGCGCCCGCCACTGCGGAAGTTCGGCAAGTTGATCGGCGCCGACAATAAAGACGAATGAGTCATCAGGCGACTCACGCCGGAGCGCCGCCACAGTGTCCACCGCATAGCTCGGGGGAGGACGTTCGATGTCTATCGTAGAGAGCGCAAAGGCGGGGCGGTCTGCAATTGCGAGGCGCACCATGGCAACCCGGTGGCACGTAGAAGCTCGTGCGGCGGGCTTGAGCGGCGAACGGTTCGCCGGAATGAAGAGCACGCGGTCAAGCCGCTGCTCGGTGCACGCCGCTGCCGCGGCTATCAAGTGTCCGCAGTGAATAGGGTCGAACGTGCCGCCGAGTATGCCAATGCGCATTGAGCCAAACGCCGCTTTAGCCGTGACTGCGTAAACTGAACTCAGGCTGGCGGCATAACCGCCAGCCTGAGCTCACCTTCGCCTTGTTTGCCAGCATCCCCGCACGGAATGCTGGGACGCTCCTAATCGCTGCAGAACGGCAAACCGAGCTCATCCAGGTCGCTGTATTCGACGTTGCGCAGCGCACTCGGTATGCACCCGGTTAGTTGATTCCCACCAAGATCGAGTTTCTTAAGCGAGTTGAGGTTACCGAGCCAGGCGGGTATTGAACCGCTCAGTTGGTTTTCGCCCAAGTCCAGCGCCTGCAGATTTACCAGGTTGCCGAGTTCGGCCGGAATGCTGCCGCTAAGCTGGTTCTCATCAAGGTCCAGCCACTCCAGGTTCGTCAGATTACCCAGCGTGGCGGGGATGCTGCCGGTAAGCTGGTTCTCGTTGAGGTCCAACTCACGCAGGTTGAGCAAGTTGCCCAATTCCGGCGGAATGCTACCGATGAATTGGTTCTCGTCAATATCCAGCTCACGTAAATTGGAGAGGTTGCCGAGTGTTGCCGGCAGCTCGCCCGAGAGCTGATTGTGGCGCATATCCATTGACCGCAGGTTCGCCAGGTTACCGAGTTCGGCCGGAATGCTGCCGGTGAGCTGGTTGTTCCAGAGGCCGAGTTCTTGCAAGCTGCGGAGCTTGCTCAACGCAACCGGAATGCTGCCCACCAGCCGGTTGTGGCCCAGATCCAATACCGTCAAGTTGGCAAGCTCGCCCAACTCCACCGGGATCTCGCCGGTCAGGTGGTTGTGGGAGAGATCCAGTTCGCCCAGACTGGACAGACTGCCCAGCGAGGCGGGTATCGCGCCGCTCAGTTGATTATCGCTAAGGTCCAGCACTTCCAGTTTGCCGGCGTTGCTCAGCGTGGCGGGAATGCTGCCCCTCAGTTGGTTGGAGGCCAGGGACAAAACTTCCAGGTAGAGCAGATTGCCCAACTCCACCGGGATCTCGCCGGTAAGCCTATTGTTGGCAAGCCGGAAAGTCCGCACAAAAGCCAGGTTCTCGATCTCCACGGGTATCTCACCGGTCAGTTGGTTGTCGGAGAGATTGAAGTCCCGCAAATGGACGAGATTGCCCAATTCCGGTGGGATAGGACCGGTAAGTTCGTTCCCGCTGAGCACCAAGTAGGCGATAAAGGGAATGTTGCCCAGTTCCGGCGGGATGGGGCCGGTCAGTTGGTTGCCGGCCAGGCCCAGGGCCCACAGATTGGAGAGGTTGCCCAATTCCACCGGTATCTCGCCGGTGAGGAAGTTATTGTCCAACCATAAGGCTTCCAGGTTGGTAAGGTTACCCAACTCCACCGGTATCTCACCGGTCAGGAAGTTGCTATCGAGGTCGATGTCGCTCAGTTCGGTGAGATTGCCCAACTCCGGCGGTATGGGGCCGGTGAGTTGATTGTTCCAAAGCACCAACGTGCTCAGGTTGGTTAGATTGCCAATCTCTGCCGGAATCTCGCCCGTCAGTCGGTTGAAGGAAATATGGATCGTCCGCAGCTCAGGAAGGGTGGTCAACTCTACCGGAAGCTGACCGGACAGTTGATTGTAGGAAAGCACCATCGACGTCAGATTAGAGAGATTGCCGAACTCCGCCGGAATCTCGCCGGACAACCGGTTGTAGTGGAGCGAAAGAGATCGTAAGTTGGAGAGATTGCCCAATTCCACCGGCAACGCGCCGGTCAAACCGTTCCGTGAGAGGTTCAACGAACCGAGGTTGGTGAGATTACCCAACTCCACGGGGAGCGTGCCACTAAGCAAGTTGCGCGAGAGATTGAGAGATTCCAGATGGGTAAGGTCGCCCAGCCCTGCCGGGAGCGTGCCGCGAAGCCCGTGTTCCGAAAGTCGGAGGGAAGTCACGCGCATCAGGGAATTCAGGCTCACGCCCTCCCACTCGCTGACGTCAAGGTCGTCGGCCCAATTGAGTGCCGTGCCATCGCCTACGAGCGTATCTCTTATCTCCAGGAGCGTCGCGTACTCGTTCTCCGCGCAATACGGCATTTCGAGCTGGCCGACATCGCCATATGGGATGTTGCGGAATTCATCCGGCAGACATCCGGTCAGTTGGTTGCCGCGCAGCGTAATCCACTCCAGATTGTCGAGATCGCCCAACTCCAGTGGAATGTCGCCGGTTAGACTGTTACCAGCAAGCCACAGCCGTTCCAGGCCGGTGAGGAGGCCCAACTCCGCGGGAATAGTTCCTCTAAGATCGAGGTTGCGGAGATCCAGCCGGGTCACACGCTTCGATTCTGAGTCTATGGTGACGCCGGTCCACTCGTTGAGCGGCGTTTCCGGCCCCCAATTCAACTCCGCGCCGCCGTCCCCGCGCAGCGCTTCTGCGATCCCAAGCGTTTGCAGCGTTGCGCAATCGTCGGTGTCAATGTCATCAGTGCACGTTTCATAGTCGGCTGCAGTAAACAAGAGAATACCACTGAGGCAGAGTAGCAGCGCCCACGCGACTGACGACATTCTAAGGTCAAATTGCCTTAGCGCCTGCATGGGACACGAAAGAAGCCGCTGAAACATCATTGTTCTCCTTAGCGACTGAGAGGTGAATACTGCGTAGCGTACACGGCTAGAAAAGGGGGTTGTGTCGAGGTCGTTGACACACTAGAAGCGGCGGCGCGATTGCAACTTGCGTTGGAGGCGATCGATAAAACTTGGAGTCCTGTCAGTCATTTCCCGGCCGCGCCACATAGGCGCCGCCCGTCGCCGGTTGCCACGGAAAGCAAGGTACAGCGCGCCGCCAAAGCAGCACGCGGCGGCGACACCAAGCAGGGGCGCTGCCAGCGGAAACGTAAGTCTCAGCACGTTACCAAGCACAAGTCCGCCAAGTCCCAGTAAGAGCAACGTCCCACTGGGCCCGAATCGATCAAGGATGGCGTAGAGGGCACGCTGCAGCGACGGAGGCGCGCGACGGATGCGCTGCTTCTCTTCCGGCACGTATACTTCAATGCCGTCGAGGAGCCGCCTCAGCTCTTGTTCGTCCCGTTTTGACATTCCTTGCGGCATAGCGGTTACCCTCAGGTTTCTTCTGTAGTATTATTCGGCAATTGGCCGCTTGCGTCAATGCGACTTGCGTTACTTCTCGGTTTGGCCGCGCACGATGCGGCCGGTAATATACCAGACCGCCAGCCAAACGAGCCCACCAACACCAACTATAAGCACCAGGTAAGTGGCATCCTCCCACGACCAGTTGAAGAAAAGACGTATGACGAGCATGGAGGGAATGAGCCAGGCCACGATCTTGAGGCTGCGGGACAGCCGGGTGCGGAATTCCACCCAAAGCACCAGCGCCAGGACGAGCGCCGTGAGAAGCAAAATGAGTTGGCGCATTATTCACTGAACCCCCGCAGCGTGTCAAAAGGTCCTGCCGGATACGTGCCCCGCAGCATGCGCAGGGTGTCTAAGCCCTTCTGCGAGTCGCTGGCAAGTCGCTCCGGCAGTGAGCTCGCAATACGCTGCTTGAAGAGCCAATAGAGGAACTCTTTCCACTCGGTGAGCGTTATAACGCCATTGACCCGCTTATCTCGCTCTGCGCAAAACTCCACCAAGAGTTCATGTTCGTCCTTGCCGTACAGGCGTGTGTAGAGGCTTTCCGGGTCGCGTGAATCGCGGGTAACACCGTAATTCGTAGCCTTCTGTATCTCGTCATCCACCGCGTGGAGGAGCACCTCTTCAAGGGTGACGCCATAGAAATAGTTGAGGTAAGCGCAGTACTTCTCTTCTCCCAGCAGATGGGCGAAATCTCTATCCGAATAGGTAAACGGCGGTCGTGCGAAAAAGAACAGCGCCTCGCATTCCTCTTGCGGGAGTAGCTGCCGGAAGTCCCAGCTAATGCGCTCCATGACCAGCAATAGGTCAAGAGCTTCACCGGCAATCATGTACCGAAAGTAGCGCCCGCCATAGCACTCTTCGTCGCGACTCCAGAGATGGACGGCGCCCAAAAGCGCACTATACCAGTGATCTCCCGCACCAAGGGCATCGGCAAATGCCCGCACGGCAGGGGTCTGGTCGGTAGACAGGGCTGAATCAAACGCTTGCGGTGTTACGAGGGTCGGCATGGCAACTACTTTAGTCGCGGTAACGCAGTTTCCCACAGGCCCCATTATACTCGTGACGAAAAGGGTATGCCTACTATGCGCGTCTAAAGTACTTATCAATGGGTATCGGCAAGTGTCGAAACTCATAGAGGATCGCCGAGTGGGTCTTGCCGAATACCATGGGATTGCACACTCTTGCCACCCTGGTGCCATGCTTGGTCAATTGAACGTGCTCTGCGGGGCCGGTCGGCGCCGCATCCTCCGCGCATCAAAGAAGACTTAGACGTCTGGCACGCGGCACATGCTCTCGGCTGCGGGCGGCAGCGGTTGGGTTGAACGTGAGAGACTTGGTATCATGGAAGTTGGGCAAGGCCGGGATCGTCGTCCTTTTCTCATACAAGACTTCGTCCGCGACGGCCTCTCAACGTAGATGAGCAGATGACGTCTCAGCGTAGCCGAGCAACGGTTGCGAATACCAAGGAGCAGCAAAACCGGTGGCGGTGTATCGTCTGGACTACACGAATGCGGGGAACGCGGCACAGCGCATCACGGTGAACGGGGATACGGTTGTGCACCGTATTCCACCCGGCGGCAGAAAGTCGGTCCCCATGGAGATTGACGATACCGTTATCATTTGGGAACTGACCGGCGAGGACGACGCAGAGCCGCAGTCTACCGGGTCCGTCATCGGACAGTCCGGCGGCATCTTTCTGGAGTTGCGTCCTGCTGACGATCCTGAGGCTGTTCCCCAGCATATTCGCCTGCAGACCCGCCGCCGCTTGCTGTAGGAGAGCTGCCAATCCGCTAGTTAAGCCAGCATCAGGCGCAGTGTACCCTCAGCCAAGCCCCGCTCTGCTGGCTCGATTCTGCCACATTCTAGTCATTTCTCATTTGCGCTCGCGGTTGCTCACGACTAGCGGTTCAGCAAGCTTGAATTGACGGGTAGCGTAGGTTCGCACGGGACGTGCGCGTAACCTGCGCAGTTTCCTCGCCCTGCTGCCTACACCTATTTATCATTACAATGTTGTTGGACCACTAGTCTGCTCGGGCAATCTTGGCCGCATGTCCTCTACGGTTGGGCAAGCCGTGCCTGTCGGACCTCCTTCACCAGCATGAGGCCGACTCCGGAGAGAATTACGACAATTCCGGTGACCAGGTAAATAGGTCTCACCCCTATTGCATCGATCAAGAAACCACCCAACAGCGCGGTGAATGGCGTGAACCCAGCGTTGATCACTACGAGATTTGCTACTACTTTTCCACGCATGTGATCGGGGGTCTCCGCCTGCACGAGGCTCTGCATCGGCAGCACGCCTGCGGTGAGGAAACCCATGAGGACTGCGATGGCAAACACGTGCCAGAGCTGCCCCGCAATCGCTAGCCCCGCTACCAAAATGCCCATGGCAGCAAGCGCTATCGAGCTGAGCTTGCCGTCGCCGAGTTGTCTTGCCAGCCACGGCGCCGCCGGCAGAGCGATGAGAATTGCAGCGGATTCAATGGCGCTGAATAGGCCGAACGACTCCGGGCCCGCCTGTAACGCTTGGCGGAAATACACCGGAAGCAACAGCCCCAAAGCCGGATAGTGGAACGCGTTGAGGATTAGCCCGGCAACGGCCATGGCGCGTATCAAGGGGTGCTTGAGTATGAAAGACACCGAAAGTACCAGGTCTGACTTGGTGTTTCTCAGCATGCTCGCCAGCCTCGCGTGAGGCTTAGCTCCTGTGCTCAACGTGCTCCGATTTCCGGCCTGCGCGGGGGCGTCTACTCTGCTCATCAGTATTGCCGCAATGCCATACGTAATGAGAACGCCGCCAAGCGCATTCAGGCCGCCGATAGCTGCAAAGAGGAACCCCGCTGCGGCGGTACCGCCAATTCTTATTGCCTGCATACCCGCCGCTAAGGCGGCGTTTCCCGCAACCAACTTTTCTTTCGGCAGCAGGTTCGGCAGGATCGCCGCGCGGGCGGGATAGATGAGCAGCCCCGCCGCGGTGAGAAGAAAGCCGGCAACGGCAAAGTGCAACGTATCCAAAGACGTCAGGCGTCCCGCTACAAATAGTGCCGCCAACACAGCCACCCGCGCGACGTGTGAAAGCACCATGAGAGACTTGCGGTCCGCCCGGTCCGCGAGCACGCCGGCGAACGGTGACAGAATGATGAACGGTGTCACAGCAGCGGCGCCGGTTATGCCCACGGCCATCGCAGTTCCCAATTCTTGGAGCACGAGCCAGGGCAGGGCAACCCAGTAGATCGCATCGCCGACGCCGCTGGCAACCTGCGCCAGGAATAGGTAGCGAAAGTTGCGGTGCGCCAGGACGGCAAGTATTTCTGCTCGCCGGAAATGTGTGAACAGCAGTGAGTACATTGCCTGTATCTGGCCGAACCGGGCCGAGAGAAGCGCAAAAAGAGACTCCTCCATGCTCGCACAAGAGTCCGCCCGCGACCATAGCCACAAACGCTAACCATTCCGTAATGAGCGGGCTGGGGTGCGGACCTTCCGTCATTTGGAGAGAACGAGCGGCGTAGCAGCGGTCTTGCAAGTACTGCAGAGGGAATACGGACGTTCTAGCAAGCGATCGCTTGCGGCAACTCGGCCATGTTGGCAATGACAGCGTGGCAAGCGTGGGCAGTGAACTCTGCCTGCGTGGTGACGCCGGAGAGCACGGCGATGAAGGGCACCCGAGCGCGCTGCGCGGCCTTGGCATCGGTCACGCTATCCCCAACGTAGCAGGTGTTCGCCGGTACGCTCCCCAGCGCCGCCATGGCCGTGAGCAGTCCCTCGGGGTCCGGTTTGGATGCAATGACGTCTTCTCTCCCTACAACCACGTCGAATTCCGCGCTCAGGTCCTCGCGTTCCAATATCTGCTCGATGCGGTAGCGGAACTTGGAGGAAACGATGCCCAGCGCATAGCCGCGCCGCCTCAGTGCGCATATGGCCGCGGCGACGTGGGGGAGGATTACCGTTTGGTCGGCCATGATGGCATCCGCCTGCGCGATGAAGAGGCGGTCGAAGGCTTTGCTGGCAGCCGGAAACCTGTCCGCTGGCACGCTTGTCCCAACTACGTACGCAAAGGCGTCTTCAAGCGTGAGACCGATGGTTTGGCGAATGAGATCCGGCGGCGCGGCAGGCAACCCAAGCGCTGTCAATGCTGAATTCGTACTCGCAATCACGCCGGTAGAAGAGTCTGCCAGCGTGTAGTCAAAATCAAACAAGATCGTCCGCAAGTGAGAAGGCAAAATGCTACCGAAGGATGTATGAGGGTTTCAGAAAGACTCGTGGGGCAAACCTAAGTGTTAGTACCGGCAAGATGAAGAATCTCAAGATTGCTGGACGACGCCCCTTCTGCTCGCTTGAAGTCTGAGTCGGCAGTTACGAATGTCCCCGCGTGCGCCTCTGCGAGGGCGAGGTGAAGAGCATCATCAGGGGCAAACTCAAGGTCGCGCATATAGCGGATTGCCGCTGAGGTCATTGCTGGAGCGAAGGTCTTGCTATCCGGAACTACGTCTACCGGATGACCGGCTTCCTGCCAATCGTGTATCGCTAGCGCGACGCCTTCAATCCAGTCGCTGTGCTTTTCGAATGCCGCTGCCCTATGTCTGCGAAATGTGCTCCTTGAAAATCGAGAACCGGGCCTTTGCCTATTGATCGCGCGGTAGGATTCCTTGAACATCGCCCACCACGCTTCCTGCAAAGAGATTATGGACACAAGGATTGGCGCACCGGCAACGAGCAACTCTCCAACGACACCATCACAACTCTTGTAAAGGTGATGGCTACTAGCAACGTATCCAACAAGCACGTTTGCGTCTAAGTAAACGGGCAACCGAAACGAATGACCCGGCTGCCAGCGCCTTACGAGCATTCTAGGAACTCTCTGAACAAGTTTCTGGCATAGTAGCATAACAAGCGAGGAAGCCACGTGAGGAGGGGTCTAGGACATGGAGCAGCCGACGTTTGCCGACTTGGAGTACGCGCAGAAGAAGCGGAAGACCCGGCGGGAGCGGTTTCTGGAGCGCATGG
>JAPOQA010000043.1 GCA_026710945.1 Chloroflexota bacterium | reverse complement strand
GTCTGCGAGGTCTTGGATTCCTTTGGGCCCGTGGGCACCCAATTGGATGGGGGGAAAACCCTTGGCGGCCCGGGAAACCCCCCCCCCCCCCCCGAGTCAGTCGCAATGACACAAGCGCGAGAGCGCGAGCCGAATGCCGTATGCTACCTTATAGCTACGAAGCGATGCGTTAGCGACCATAGGAATTCGTAGTCAGTTGCGGCGTGGCAACACCTGGCAAATTTCGCTACAGTATGGACAGGCACAATGAATGTGTCGCGAGCTAGATTTGCCGGGGTTGGCGCCAGGGAGGAGTGCGGGCACGTGAGAGTGTTGGGACTTTCAGTTGTCGTCTGTGTGCTATTGGCTGTGTTAGTCAGTTGCGGCGGGACTACAGATGACGAGGTAACACCAACGCCGACGATCGCGGCGACGGTTGTGCCGTCGCCGACTGCTCTGGCAGTGGCAGATGCTGAATCGACCACAACCCCGACACCTGCACCTGCCGCCGCTTCGAAGTCTGCAGAAGAGGCAGCGCCGGAGGAGGCCACTCCGGTGCCTCCAACGCAAGCGCAAAGCATTCTTTTTTATGACCTCACGGAAATCGAGAAGACCTGCCCGGGATATCAAGAGTTCACCGGATTCCGTCAGACCGTTTCCCAGGTCAAGATTACGTGCACCGGTCCCGGTGTGGAGACGGTGTATTTTGTGGACTTGGACAACCTTGTGGTGACGGGCATACGAGTTCCCTTGCTCGAGCCGGAAATACCGTAAGAGCACGCAATGTCCGGTTCGGGCACGGCCGTGCAAATGCAATACGGGGCGTATCGTGAAGCAGCCATGCATTCACTTTCTTTTGGTACTTTTCGTGGTGCTGAGCGGCTGCGGCGAACAATCGGAGGCACAAGCAACGCCCCAGCCTACTCCCACCGCGGTACCGCAGCCCACGCCATCGCCCGCGTTGGCACTTGGCCTACGCAAGCAGGGAATTGTCTTTCACGACCTATCGGTGAGCGAGCAGGTGTGCCCCGGGTTCGTGGAACTTCTGGCGCCGGTAGAGGTGTCCCCAGAATCGATTTCCGATCGGTCTATGGAAATTGTGCGGCAAGTGCGCTTCGTCTGCACAAACGACGAGAAAGGCACGGTGTATATCTTGGATCTGGCAAATCAGACCATTACCGTTGCCCGCAAGCTGCCGCCGGTTCCGGGGATGCCGTGAGTCAATGGTCACATCTTGCCGCGCGGGAGTCCTGCTGCTCAGTCTTGTTCTGGTATTAGTTGGATGCCGGGGAACGCCGCCGCCAGCGCCGACACCTTGGCCTACGCCGACTGCGGCGGCCGCATCACCTGCGTTTGTTCCTTCGCCGCAGCCCTGGCCCGAAGGGGTGCTCTTCTATGAGCTCGATGAACCGGCGCAGACCTGCCAAGGCTACCAGGAGTACCTCTCGTTCCGCGAGACCATTTCACAGATCAAGATCGTCTGTACACAGGTAGGGGTGGAGACCGTTTATTTCA
Organism: Chloroflexota bacterium; assembly: GCA_026710945.1. NCBI lineage: Bacteria > Bacillati > Chloroflexota > Chloroflexota bacterium. Next base: position 10,010 of record JAPOQA010000043.1, on the reverse strand, counting down.
TCGACACGGAGAAGCAAGTCGTAACCGTGGTGCGCATTCCTATACCTCTGACCGTCAATCCGCAAGAGTAGGACCGCCTTGAAAGAAAGCAGACGCACAGCAGAGGGCGGCAGTAGGGTGGATGAAGCTCTTGGTTTGGCGCAAAGCCAGTTCCACTGTTCACACTCGCCATGATGCAAGACGCGTTGGCTCTCTACAGAAAGTACTACGTGGATACGGGCTATGAACGGCTGGGACTGTTTACGCTCATGGCTGATCGCTTTTCCAGCCGCAGTGCGCTCTACCCCGGCAGCTTCACCCACGTGACACCGGCGTTTGTCTATCCTTCAGTGTGCTTTGTGGATACAGACAGGCGTGCGGCGCGCTTCTTTGCCGATCCGGCGGTGCGCGACTATGTGAATGAGCGGAAGGTGTATTCGGGGGAGCCGTCCATCCGCTTTCACAAGGCTGACTACGAGCAGGCATTGGTGGAGACTGAAGAGAGCTTTGATCTTCTCATTTCGCAGTACACGGGATTCGTCTCGCAGCATTGTAAGCAATTCTTGAAGGTCGGAGGCCTGCTCTTGGTGAACAACAGCCATGGTGACGCAAGCATGGCGAGGCTTGACCCGGACTACGTGCTGGTTGGTGCGATCATGCGCCGTGGCGAGCAATTTCGCCTGGTGGAGTCAGACCTTGCCGCATACTTCGTGCCGAAACGTGATCGCACAATTACGCGGGAGTATCTGGAGCGGACGAGACGGGGTGTGGCGTTTGCGCGCCGCGCCTATGCCTATGCCTTTCGGCGCGTGCATTAGGGTTAATCTGAAGCAATCGCGACTAACGAGTGTTTTGAACGTGATTTACCCAAGTCTGGGACGAGAAACTTTGGGTAATCAAGAGTACATGGAACATTGAAATGGGAGTCAACTTGCACTCAAGTGGTCGGTATGTTCAACTCTCAATTGCCTGCCTGCCCGAGGAGTTTTCTTGAACGCTTGGGCTTACTGGCGGTGTAACTTAGCAGACTCAAGAGGTCTTCTGATCAGGCTGCGCCAGACAGGATAGGAAGAGGCTATTCTTCAGTAACGAGGTCAGTAAGCCTTTCGACCAGAATCTTCACACGCAGGATGCCGCGTTGCACGAAATCTTCCGTTTGCCAACCTTCATAGAAATTCTGATGAAGAGAATTTGCTACGTGAAAAAGGTCGTATAATTCCGCGTCCTCAGTTTCCTGCGAGACCCTCCTGACGTTTTCAAAGAGCCGTGCATGGGTGCTATGCTCCCAGCCTCTGCGCTCGGCAGTGGCTTTCACGGCTTGCGCTGCCGCACCCCAAGCCTTTTCCGATGCCTGCAGCAGGTCGCCTCTATCGAATTCCTCTTGCGCTTGCACGATGAATTGGCGGCTTGTTCTTAAGTACCTCTCTGTGGACTTGCTTCTGCCATTGACCGCCATAGTTGCCTCCAAGATTGTGTCCTTGCTTACGCATTATACCAAGGCACTGTGAAGTCGTGACATTACTGATCGCAGTCTGGGACGACTAAGGCGCGCATAGGTGGGTGTCGCTACACCGGAGGAATTATCCGCTTGCGAAGAAGTCCATCAGTGGGCCACCGCTCACAGGAAGAGATTTGGCGTGGGAGCGGTGTCTGCGCTGGTCCAGACTTTGCGGATGCGGTGGTTGAAGGAATCGGCAACGTAGAGGTTTCCGGCAATATCCACCGCTAGGCCGAGCGGGTAGTGGAGCGTGGCGAAGCCGGCCGCCCACCCGTCTCCACTGAAGCCGAACTGGTCGCTGCCGGCCACCGTGCTTATGCTGCCGTCGGGAGTGACCTTGCGTACGCGATGGTTGAAGGTATCGGCAATAAAGAGGTTGCCTTGTGGATCGACGGCTATGCCGTATGGGGCACGCAGCGTGGCTTGGGTTGCCTGTCCGCGATCGCCGTTAAAGCCGGAACTGCCCGTGCCTGCGATGGTTGAGATGAGGCCGTCGGCATCCACCATGCGAATACGCCGGTTTTCCCTATCCACGATATAGAGCTTCCCGTCTGCGGAAACGGTCACGCCGCGGGGGTTATTCAGGCGGGCAAGCGTCGCCGGCCCACCGTCGCCGTTATAGCCGGCAGCGCCGGTCCCAGCCACTGTGGTGATGGTGCCGTCTACCGTCAGTTTGCGCACCCGGTGATTACGTGTGTCGGCAATGTAGAGGGTGCCGTCGCTTGCCACGGCAATGCCGGTGGGAGAGGCGAGCAAGGCTGCGGCGCCGGGGCCGCCGTCCCCGGAGAAGCCGGATACACCTGTGCCCGCAATCGTGCTGATGATGCCCTCGGAGGTCACCTTGCGGATGCGATGATTGTACGTATCGGCAATGTAGAGCGTGCCTGCGCTGTCCACCGCCACGCCCAAGGGCAAGCGCAGCCGGGCATCGGCGGCAGGCCCGCCGTCTCCATCAGCGCCGGCCTCACCGGTGCCAACGAGAGTGGTTATGTCGCCGCTCGGCGAGATCTTCCGAATCCGGTGATTGAACGCATCCGCAACAAACACGTTTCCCGCGGCGTCTATGGCTAGGCTTGCCGGTGTGTTAAGTGTGGCTCGCGTGGCCGGGCCGTTGTCGCCGCTGCCGCCCGCCACGCCGTTTCCGGCAATCGTTGTAATGATGCTGTGGCGCGTGACTTCAGAGTCGTCCTGCACCTGTGCAAGTCCGGCTGCATGGAGCGCCGGGAGGCCGGGAAGGAGCAGGGTGAGTGCGAAACAGAGCAGAATAACAAGCGCCCGCAGTGATGGCGCGGGCTTCGCTGCAGAGGGCTGGGTTTGACGAAACATAGACTTTCGGCAAATACTTGTGGTGAGTACGCGTGGTATACCCAAGCTCGTGTTGACTCATTATACGCCAAGCGTATGTGGTGGAGTAGGCGATAGGCTCATGCCGGGTGGTGACAACAGATGAATGGACGCTACGTCGCCTCTGTCTTGTTAGGCTGCTTCTGCCTGTTGCTCGTAGCATGTGGTGAGGATGGGCCGGATGTCGTCGCGCCGGTTGAGGAAGCGCGTCCGACGCCATTCCCGCAGGTCACCCGCACGGTTGCACCCACAGCCACCTCCATCCCGCCGACGCCTTTGGCTACGCCTACTGCAGGGCCCTCACCGACAGTGGCGCCCACACCGATTCCTCCTACACCGGAGGTGACTGCTACCCCAGTCCCCACACCACGTCCCAGCCCAACACCGGAACCTACCCCTACGCCGACTACGTTACCCACGTCCACGCCTGCGGCTTCACCGGATCCCTCTCCCACCCCTGACGCTACGCCATCCCCCACAGCAGAATCGGCGCTCAGCTTTGCGGGCGTCCGCGTTTTGCTCAACGAGCCCAGCCAAGTGCAGGCGATTTTCTCGCTCCGCGACCAGGACGGCAATCCCACGATCTTGCCGGCGGCGGAGCTGCAGCGCGCAACGCGCATCTTCGAGCGCGCAGACGGTACGGATGAGTGGGAAGAAATCGACTATACGGAAACCAATTTCTTTGTGTATTCAGCGGAACGTTTCGCGCTGGAGGTGGTGTTCGTTCTTGACTTCACGCGCAGCATGACGACGTGGCAATTGCCGGACGGTACGGCAGGCAGCACGCTCATGCGGCAGGCGCTTGAGAGCGCCCTCGAACGTTTGCCGGTAGCTCATCGCGTGGGTGTTGTTGCATTTCACGATCGGAGCGCGGAGCCGGTGATTCTTGCATTCCCAACGACGGATAGAGGCCTGATTCGCACGGAAGTTGGGCGTTTTGCCGAATCCGGCTTCGATTCCGGCTCAAGTCGCCTGTGGGATGCCGTTGAGCGCGGTCTTGATCTGTTCTCGGCTCAGGCAGAAACTGCAAGCGACGTTACCCGCGCCTTGGTTTTTCTCTCGGACGGCAGGGACACCAGCAGCTTGCGCACGCGCGACGAGGTTGCGCAGCTAGCGCAGGAGAGCGGCGTCCAACTTTACCCGCTGGGGCTGGGGGATGTTTATCAAGAGATGGGCTTGCGAGCGATGGCAACAGCGACGAACGGGGCCTACTACGCCGTGTCTGAATTGGCGCAGCTTGAGGCGCAATTCAATGCGCTGGTGAACGACTTCGCCGGTCAATACAAGCTCAGCTACACCACGCTACGCCGCAGCGGGACGTACGCGGTGCGGATTGAGACTATACTGAACGGCACCAGCGGTGTCTTTACCAGTGACACTTTGCCTTTTGGTGAAATCTACAGCCCGGATACCCAGGGTCGCATCGCGGTAGATCCGCCCACGGTGGACGTGGAAGCGCAGACCGCAACCACGTTCGTTCGCGCCCTTCACGTGCCGCGCAATATCCAGCACTTCCGCTTTACACTCGTTATCGACCAACCGGCCACGGTCTCGCTCGTAGCAACGGAAGAGGGGGGGCTGCTGGAAGGTTGGGAACTTTCGCCGCCGGACAGTGTGGGGTATTGGCGGGCCGCGGGGCCGGCGCCGCTGCCGTTCGGCAACTTTGGACTACTCTTCAAGGTGGTTGTGACCGGGGTGGCTGCGGAGGACTTTGCCATTCCCATCATCTTCGATAGCAGCGGATATGCCGGCAACAAGCAGTTCGTCGTCGTGTCGGGTGGTGACGAGGAGCGTCTGGCACAGATTGCGTTTGCCAGCCTGCGCGACGAAAACTGGGAAATCTACGCGATGAATGCGGACGGCAGCGCGCTTACACGCCTCACGGAAGACCCGGCTAACGACGTGGCGCCCAACTGGTCGCCCGATGCGCGCCGCATTGCCTTTGCAAGCAACCGCGCCGGGAACTTCGACATTTACGTGATGAACGCGGACGGCAGCGGTGTGACGCAACTCACAGATGATCCCGGCGACGACTTCGCGCCGCGCTGGTCGCCGGACGGCCGCAAGCTGGCCTTCTATAGTGAACGGCAGAACAATGTAGATATCTACGTGATGAACGCCGATGGCAGCGCGGAAACGAGACTCACCTTTGACCGCGGGCGCGAGCTGTCGCCGTCTTGGTCGCCCGACGGTGTGAAGCTAGCCTTCACCAGCGACCGCGAACGGAACTTCGACATCTTCGTGATGAATGCCGACGGCAGCGAGCAAACACGGCTTACGAGCGACCGCGCCGCGGATACGGCGCCGGCCTGGTCGCCGGACGGACATAAGCTGGCTTTCACCAGTAAACGGTCGGGGAACTGGGAGCTGTACCTGATTAATGCCGACGGTACGGAATTGAACCGGCTGACGAACCACCCGGCGGACGACTTCGCCCCCGCATGGTCGGCGGATGGCAATAGCCTGGCCTTCTACAGCATTAGAAACCTGAATTACGAAATCTATGTGATGGACGTTGCGAGCGGCAACGTCATACGCCTCACCGACAACCCGGCCCTCGACGCCGACCCGGCATGGTCACCGTAGAGTTCGGGGCGTTTCTTTTGATGAAAGGCCGTGGCGTACCCATCCAGTAGATGCCGTGGCACATCCATTCGGCAAAGTCCGAGATATTTCTCGTCCGTTCGTGCTGAGTGGGCTTCGCAATGCCCTTGTCGAAGCACAAACTGCGTACTTTGAGTAATGTAGCGCGCCCGGCCGGAGGCAGGCCGCAAGCATTGAGCCAATTGGCAGGCAGTCGGCCGGCATCGAAACTACACCCTTTCTGTCGTTTCGTGATACCGTATACTGCAACTGTTTTGCACTTGGGGAGGCCCAATTCTCCCTTTAACATTGGCTAGGAACGCGTGTACACGAAAGAGGAAACATTCATGCGTTTTGCGAATCGGATAGCAAAATTACCGCCGTATCTGTTTGCCGAAGTGGACCGGCGCATTGCGGCCAAGCGGAAAGAGGGGGTGGACGTCATTTCGCTGGGTATCGGCGACCCCGATCTGCCCACGCCGCAGCACGTCATCGATGCGCTGGCTGCCGGCGCGGCCAAGCCCTACACCCATCAGTACCCGGAGTACGAGGGCTTGCCGGCGTTTCGGGAAGCCGTGGCGGCATGGTACGGCCAGCGGTTTGGGGTGAAGCTGGACCCGGAGACCCAGGTGGTCTCGCTGATCGGCTCCAAAGAAGGCATCGCGCACTTTCCCGTGGCGGTGGTTGACCCCGGCGACGTGGTGCTGGCCACCGATCCCGGCTATCCGGTCTACCACACCGGCACGCTCTTTTCCGATGGCGAGACCTACTACGTGCCGCTGCGAGAAGAGAACGACTTCCTGCCCGATCTCGGCGCCATACCGAGCGATGTGATCAAGCGCGCAAAGCTGCTCTGGATTTGCTATCCGAATAATCCCACAGCAGCGGTCGCGCCCCGCTCGTTCTTCGAGGAGTGCGTGGCGTTCGGCAAGGAACACGACCTCATCATCGCCCATGACGCGGCCTATACGGAGGTCTGCTTCGACGGTTACAAGCCGCTGAGTTTCCTGGAAGTGGACGGTGCCATGGACGTGGGTATCGAGTTCCACTCGCTCTCCAAGACCTACAACATGACCGGCTGGCGCATCGGCATGGCGGTGGGCAATACGGACATCATCGAGGCGCTCGGCCGGGTGAAGACGAACATCGATTCCGGCATCTTTCGGGCGGTGCAAGAGGCCGGCGTGGTGGCGCTGAACGAGACGCCGCAGTCGTGGATCGACGAGCGCAACGCCATCTACCAGGAGCGCCGCGACCTCATCCTGAGCGCGCTGGAGAGCATGGGTCTGAACGCGCAGAAGCCCAAGGCCAGCCTGTATGTGTGGTCGCCGACGCCCAAGGGCATCTCCGCCATCGATTTCTCTGTGCGCTTGCTCGACGAGGCCGGTCTTGTCATCACCCCCGGCGTCGGATTTGGCGATGCGGGCGAGGGCTACTTCCGAATCTCCTTGGCCTGCCCCACCGACCGGCTGCAGGAAGCCATGGAACGGCTAGCAGCGGTGAAGACATAGGAACCCTGCCCCGATCGGTTTCTGCCCATTGGGCCAAGAGGCGGGGGGACTAGCCTCTAGACAGCAATGTGGCAGTCATTCCGAGGAGCTTGGCGACGAGGAATGTCGTGCACCTAGGACTCTAGATTCCTCGCTCCGCTCGGAATTGTAGATGTCAGGTAATTCGTTGACAGAATTGAGAACAAAAGCAGCTGAACGCAGTACTCTACATGAACAGTACACATGTCATTCCGAACGGAGCGCAGCGAAGAGAGGAATCTAAGATGTTGAGTCTATTGGGCGACACGTTGCATGGGCCCTGGATTCCTCGCTCCGCTCGGAATGACATGATCTGTCAACACTGTCAATTTGGGAGAGAATTCTGTCAACGAATTGTCTGACACTTACAGGAATGACGGAGAGAATGCCGGTGTGACTGAAAGAGTACTGGGATGAAGGAGTGACTGCTGGAATTGGGGGAGAGAGGCCAGGATTGACAAGCACGTAACGTTTCCGCTCTATAGCAACAGAAGGAGAAGGACGATCCCATGGCAATCAAGACTTGGCCTGCCGAGGTCAACAGCGTCCGCAAGGCGACCGTAGTTCCCTTCGATGAGATCACGTTGCCGGAGGAGATTTTCATCGTCCCGGGCGCGCATCTTGACTTTGGCTGGTGCGCGGGCATCTCCGAGTGCCTCGCCTACGCTGACGAGTTGATAAAAGGCTCCATCGACGCTATCACCGGCCCGGTGCCGGACTACCGCTTCACCGTCGAGTACGCCGCGTTTCTGCGCCATTTCCTGGCACGTTTTCCAGAGTATCTGCCCACGGTGAAGCAGCTTGTCAAGGAGCGCAAGCTTGAGACCACCGCCGCCATGGTGGGCTACATGGAGGACATCCTCGACGGCGAGATCATGGTGCGCGAGATCGTGCACGCCAAGCGCTTCGCCCGCGATGTGTTGGACTGCGACCTTCCCACGGCGCAGCACTCCGATCTCCCCGGCCATACACCGCAGATGCCCCAATTGCTCGCCAAAGCCGGCGTCAAATACTTCTCGTATACGCGCTTCCGACCGTATTCCCCCGTCCACTGGTGGGAGGCGCCGGACGGCTCGCGGGTGCTGGCGGCCAACCACCTCAACAACTACGGCTGGGCTTTTTTACTTACCAATCCGGAATTCGGCTGGCTGCCCGAGTATGAGGGTGATGAGCCGGAAGTGTATTCAATTTCGCAGGCCATGCGTCTCTGGCCCTTGCCCGTGCTGCTCATGATGGGGCAGTCCGACCTACGCCCGCCAATACCGGAGGACATGGTAGCCGCGGCCAAGAAACTTACCGACGAAGGCAAGCTGAACTTCACCTTCTCCACCATTACGGACTTCTTTGAAGCCGCCGAACGCACCGGCAAGCTGGACGATCTGCCCGTCTACGGCGGCCACTTCCCGTACGCCTTCTACGCTATTCCGGCGTTCGCGCCGCGGGTCTATCTGGAAGCGCGCCACGCGGAGAATGCGCTGGCCACGGCGGAGAAACTGTCGGCAATCCGTGGGCTGCTGGGGTTGGGCGCGTACCCGCGCGCCGAGCTCGATCCCGCGTGGGAAGACCTCTACAACTGCCACGACCATAACGTTGGGGGCAGGCATGGCGAGCTCAACGACGACGTGCGTTACAAGACCGCCGTGCACGCCCGCATGATCGGCATGGAGATCGCGAGGGAGGCCAATAACCAGTTTGCCACCCACGTCAATTACACGCCGCCCAGCGACGAAGCGCGCACAATCCTGGTCAACAACCCGCTCAACTGGGACCGCTCGGAGGTGGTGGTGGACTACATGGAGTTTGGCGGCGATAACGTCACGGGCATCCGCGTCACCGACGGGCAGGGCAACGAGATGCCGTGCCAGGTCATCAAGGCGCAAAATGCCGGCGACGACCGGGTGGACTTTGCCGGTTTCGGCTATTCGCGGGTGGACTTCGCGTTCTTGGCCAAGGACGTGCCGTCTTTGGGCGTCAAGGCCTTCTACTTGGAGCCACGGGTCGGCGCCAGCGACCAGAATACGCGGCGCATGACCATGGCGCACGTGGTCGAGAACGATCACTTCCGGCTGGACGTTACCGGCGGTATGGTCAAGAGCTTGCAGTGGAAGCGGGCGGACGGATCCAGTGTTGAGCTCGCCGCCAAGGCAGACCATTTCTTCAACGAGGTGGTGGTGCTGGAAGACCTGCGCTTTGACCTGGAGGACTCCCAGGACGAGCAGGCCATGAAAGTGCCAACGACCGATGAGGCGCTGGAAGTGCAGGCCAGAGGCGAAGACTGGCTGGCCGATACGAATTTCACCGGCCGCGAATGGCGGGCGAGCGACGGTCCTACCCAGGTGCAATGGGTCGAGCGCGGGCCCATTTGGACAACCGTCTGCCTGCGCAGCCATGTGCTGGAAGCGCCGATCGTGCAGGAAATCCGCCTGCACAACCACGAACCGCGCGTGGACCTCACCACCACCATCGACTGGAACGGCTCGAAAAATACGCAGGGGCGGGTGGCGCTGCCCTACAACGTGCCGGGCGGTGAAGTCACGTATGAAGTGCCCTATGCCAACGTGGTGTTCGGCAAGGATGAGGTGCCGAATACGTATCGGGGCGACGGCTCACGCTGGGTGCAGAAGTGGCTGGATGTTTCCAATAGCGACTACGGCGTCACGCTGGGCACGAGCAACTGTGTGCATACCATAAAAGGCACGTCGGTCTACCCGATGTTCATCCGCACGGCGTACTCCTGTGGCACGCCGTTCTTCGAGTACCCGAACCTGGGCGTGCACACGTACCACGCGACGCTGGTGCCGCACGACGGCGGCTGGCGGAGCGCCAACGGTGAGCGCGTCGGCTGGCAGCACTGGAACCCCTTGCAGACCGCCAAGCTCGCGACCGCGGCGCCGATGCAGCCGTTTGCGGGCAATACGTTCCTCAGCGACTCCGAGAGCTTCGTGCGCACGGACGCGCCCAACGTGGTCATCACCACCATTCAGGAGCACCCGGACCGCCCCGGCAACTGGATGCTGCGCCTCTTCGAGGCCCACGGCGAGGATACGACCGTAACGCTGGAGCTCCCGCGCGCGGTG